>NZ_JAUBTR010000011.1:55430-131621 GCF_036705045.1 Microcoleus sp. BR0-C5 | reverse complement strand
AGAAAAATGTAAAGGTAAAATAATCCATAATGCGTGAGAGTGAAATCTCTTTGACTTTGGGGACATTACCAACTTAGTGCTGCTCCATTTCAATGTTCAAAAACTTGAAGAAAAAGCGATCTTGCCCACTCGACGAAGGGCGCGATCGCTTTTTTTCGGAGTGCGTAGGCAACGCCCGTCGTAGATATCGCTTTTTGTTTACGAGAGAGCCATTGATTGACGTGCTCACATTGATTTTCCTTGATAATAATTAATCTTTTTTAGCTTGTTCAGTTTGAGTAACTAAGACATAATCTGCTCAACGTAAGTTATTCTATTTCCCCTTATATATAGCCAGTCTAAATTATGTCTGGACACTTTGCCACATCATTGGTGCAGTTCTGCCCATCCTCTGGGCTAGAGATGAATGTTCACTTTTTCTTAGAAGAAAAGCCAATTAGACAAGAGCAGAAATTGAACACTTTAAGTAAGTATGTTCAGAAATATCCCCAAGGATGGAAAAAAAGGTTAGAACTAGCTAATTTGCTTTACCAGATGGGAGACTGGCAACAAGCGATTGCCGAATATCATCAAGTGATTGAGCGACAACCGCAATTAATGGGTGTGCGGCTGCAACTAGGGAAACTATTGCAGCTAATGAAACGAGAAAAAGAGGCAATAGAAGTCTATGAAAAAGCCTGGTCGTGTTACGAAAACGAAGCGACTCAGCATCATATCAAGGGATTGATTGCAGTTTGTCGGGGTGAGAGTGACCAAGCAATTATTGCCTTTAATTTAGCAACTCATTTAGAACCTGAAAAAGTCGTTCACCGGCTGGCTTTGGCACAGGTGTATCAGCAGATAGAAAATCATCTTGGCGTGCTCAGTGCTGTGGAGCAAATTTTGGCAATCAACCCAGATGATGTTGTGGCGTTGATTTACAGCCATGATGCGAATCTGGCGGTGGGGGATATGAGCGCCGCAACAGAGCAGTTGAGCAAGCTTATAGCTCTATTTCCGAATGATTTTAGGGTACTGCAACGACAAATTGAGCAACGTCTTCAGATGAGATTAGTTTCTGGTGAAGAGGGGAAACTGACGAAAAAGATGATTACCTCTTTACTGCTACAAACTCCTCATGGGGCTGAGGCTCACAATTCTCTGGGCTATTATCACATTTTCCGAGGCAATTGGCGGCAAGGTGTGGAGGTGTTAGCAGAGTTTACCACCGAACACCCCAATCATCCTTATGGTTGGTATTACTATGGCCGGTGCTTATACGACACGAGAGACTATCAAAAAGCAGCACAGATGATGGCGAATGCTTATCAACTGTATCCCCATAATTGTGCAATTTATCAGGTCTTGTGTGAAATTTTACCTGCTGCCAAACGCTGGGAAGAATTGCGTTTTGTGGTAGAACAGATGCTGAAACGATTTCCTGAACGTTGGAGTGTGTGGGCGACTGCGGGGCGGGTGTTGGTGGAACATTTCAAAGAGATTGAACGAGGATGTAAAGTTTCTGTTCAGGCGACGAAACTTCAGCCGCAGTTAGCTGATGCTTGGTTTCGTCATGGGCGGGTGTTGGCTTTGGCTCTTAAACATCAACAAGCGGTGGAGGCGTTGGAGAAAGGATGGAAGTTGTTACCAGCCGGAATTTCTCTGCAATTCGTGCCGACGGCGTTGTGGCTGGCGGAGAGTTACCAGGTGCTGGGGGATGTTGGGGCTAGTCAGCGCTGGTGGAAAGTTGCCGGTGAGGGATGTCAGGAATTGAGCGCGTTTAACGGGGCTATGGCTGACTACTGGTTAGGGCGAGCGTTAGTGGGGTTGAAAGATCCGTTGGGGGCGGTACAGGCTTATGAAAGTGCTTTGAGTCAGCAGTTGTTGTATCCAGCGCGTGGGGAGGTTGAGAAGAGTTTGCTGCGCTTGAAGGGTAAGAAGGGGAAGGGTTCTAGGGGTTGAGGGGGGATTTTTGGGGGAGAAAATTTCCTCGTAACTCGAAAAATTACTAAATTGGGATCGGGAAACGTCTAAAAGATGTGGGAAAAAAAAACCACTAATCAACGTAAATTTCAACAAACGAGGTATTGTCGTATGAGTTTTGTCAAAAAATTACCAGCAGTTTTAATCGCTGCGGCTGGTATCTCTTTGGGTTTCGTTGGTACAGCCTTAGCAGAAACGATTTTATTAGGAGAGAAGACTCTCGGTCCTCAAGAGACATTGAACTTAATGCCAAAAGATATGAGGAATATAACGCTTTGCTTCCAGACAACTGATAACTTAGTGGGTAACCTAAAATTGCTTTATATCACCGACAGGGTGGGCGGAGTAGACGTAAAAATAGAAGATTTACAGGCTAGCCCTAAAGAACAATGTATATCCAAAAGAATTGGTATATATCCGGTAAAGGTAATAAATATGCAAAGAAACAGGCCTGAGTTTAGTCGATCTATTCGTGTACGTGCGACGCAGGAATAAAGAATTACGTCATACCAATTTAATGTGAAGTTGCACATATCTCGATCCCCCTCGCATCCCCCTTAAGAAGAGGGACTTTGAGAAGAATCTTGTCCCACCCCCTACTCCCCTTATTAAGGGGGGTTAGGGGGGATCAGATTCTACGGGGCCTCATAAAAAATTGGTATCAGGAAGCGCACATCTAAAGGCATAGGCTTGAAAAAGTCAGAATCTGACCAGACTAAGTATGTTTCACGAGTAGTAAAGCAGGGTGGATTTATTGTCAGAGGATAAGTAGGTAGGCGCAAATAAACCTTGCTGTGTAGCCGAATTTAAAGCTGCTAGAACCGTAAGCAATTGCGACGTTTAACGAACAATGACATACTTATGTATTTTCCCACTCATCTACTTAAATGTATCATAGTATTTGCGATCGGGTCTGACCCGATCGCAAATACTATCCTAACTCGGTGTATCGCTAATGAACTTAATTGAAGCTATTATTGCAGTTCCTGACCATCGACATCCAAGAGGTATTAAGTAGGTAGGCGCAAAGAAACCTCGCTAGGTAACGGAATGTAAATCTGCCAGAACCATTGCGATTGCTTCGTTTCACTTCGTTTCATGCAGCTATGACATACTTATGTATTTTCCCACTCATCTACTTAATTGCTAATTGCTGATGCCGATAAGATTGTTTTTCGGAGATGCCCCATGCCCAATGACTATTGACTATTGACTGCTGACTAATGACCGATTTTCTTCGGATTTTGTCAAAAAATTGCGAGCTTGCATAATCCCGTAAAGGTTAACATCTGTTTCTAACAAACAAGCATGACCGCTGTTAGCTAGCAGCACCATTTGAGCTTTGGGAATTACCTTGACTAAAAGCTTCGCTTCTACTAGGGAAGGCAGCAGCCGATCGGCACCGCTAGCAATTACTAGCGTCGGCTGTTTGATGCCGCGCAACTGATTTTCGTCAACATTAAACGATCGCACTAACGCCAATCTCCACACAGACGTATTTTGCGGTACCGCTTGCATCGCTTCTAGCAAAGCTCGCCGATCGTCGCGCCCAATCTTTCCTAATGATGCTAATATCGGCAATAAACCGATTACCGACAGCGGATAAAGGTTGGCCGGCAGCCACTGAGTCAGATAGGACCCCCACTGCACCCAAGGCTGCTGTCGAAACGAAGAAGCTGGATTGACTAATATTAATCGATCGCACAATTGGGGAGCTTCTAAAACAGTTTTCATCGCTAAACAGCCCCCAAATGACTCGCCGCAGAGATAAACCGGCCGCTTCGGCTTTCCGGCTTGCTTTTCTGCTTCAATTAAGGCTATTGTTTCGCTAACCAGTACCTCCCAACTAGCCATGTCGTCAGCCGGTACAGTTAAGCAGCGAATGTCGAAATCATTTGCTAATTTAGAAATTTGCGGCCGCAGTAGCAAACCGCTGCCATCCATACCGGGCAGAAATACAAATAAAGGGCGATCGGGTTTCGGCGGTTTGGGGGTTAGGAAACGAATCTTGTTGTTAGCATTTGCCATGATTCAAGTCAATCGATTTTAGATTTTAGATTTTAGATTTTAGATTGGAAATCTGATACCAGCCCACAGTCAACAGTCAACAGTCAACAGTCAACAAACTTACAAACAACCTCGTTGGAGTAATTCGGCAATTTCTCCCTGACAGTGGTTTGTGAGTTCAGCTACAACTGCTTTGGCTTTTTTGCCTCGATATTGCTGCTGTCTCTCGACAGTAATCCAGTAAGGCTGGCCGATTAAAACATTAACTCGCTGATAAATTATCACAGGATGCCACCCAGATCGATCGAACAGCGGTTCCGAAGGATCAAACAAACTCAACAACTTGAGCGGTACACCCGATCGTACTGAGTGTTCCTCAAAAGAACTAATCGCCACCGGCAAAACTGCCAAATCCCGCACCGGTGCTCGCAAAGCCAAATGAGCAAATCCCCGCTGAAACTTCCCCACAGTATTCGGCCCAGTCAGCTTCACCATCGGTTCTGCACCCTCTGGAAACACCCCCACCATCTCCCCGCTTTGCAGCAGCGCTGTCGCTTGAGAGAAAAAATGCTGCTGTCGGTGTTCCGGTGCTTCCAAGGGGAAAGCGCCGAAAGTCGTGACCACTTCCCTCATCACCGGAACTTGACCCATGTAATGATGACAAGCAAAGCGGATCGATCGACCCAAAGCCGCCGTCAGCAGCACAGGATCTAAGAAACTGCGGTGATTGCTCACCACCAGAACCGGACTCTCTTGGGGAATCCGGTCTTCGCGGTACATAAACATCTGCGTTCCCAAACCAGCCAGGAAACAGCGCGAAATCAGCAATTTGCTCTCTGAAGACATGGGCGAAAAGACAGGTGCGACGCTATAAAGGTTGATTCCATTTCCACGCAGCTTAACATTTCTTTACCAAGTCGGGGCTCCCTCAAAAAGTAGACTTTCCCCTTATGCCTTGGTTTCCTAATCCTGGACGCACGGGCGGCCATCACCTTGGTTGTTTCGCACGTTTACTTCTAGTGGGCCCGCCAAAACAGTAAAAAACCCGGTTTCTAGGCGTTGGAGGGCGTCAGCCAACTGTTTCGGCAGAAATTCCCCTCAGAAGCAAAAATTTATCAAGTGTTGTGGCAACTTATCAGGAAATTGGGTTGAAAACCCCGTGGTTATAGGACGGCTTTTTGATACCATAGACATGGTTGTAATTCCCAAGGTGGGCGGTTGTGAAGCGGCGCCATCGTCGGCACCCTAGAACCTGAAAGCTTTTTGAGAGCAAAAAGAAGGGTAGCGAAAACCTTGTAAAACAGAGCTAGGGAATCAACGCATTCTCACCAGAAAATCAATAATTTGTTTCAGTCAAGTAGGGTGGGGCACACCCGAACTCGCTTGCTCGTATCAAGCGTACGCTTTTGGAGATAGGCTAAGAAGGGGTGGTTGTGAGTTAAGCTGGTCAATTGGTGCAATTGCACGGTTGAAGAGTTTAAGGATTGCCGCAAGGACACAGCGCTTAAAGGTCAGTCGATGAATTAAGAATCCCCGTGCGTTCACGCCGGAGAGTGTCAATAAAGAATGTTTACAACAACCCCAAAACCAAGTTGCGGCAGCTAAACTTAGAAATTTACAGTGGGCATTGACGCACTGTCAAAGTATTTTTGGACAAGTGGTAATAGCAATCTCGCGAGGCATCAAATGAAGAACATCCAAAACTATCGCCTTAGATGTACGCTCACCTTTGGCGACATTTACGGTCAAATCATTGTTTGGCTGATAGTCATCTTCCTAAGTCTAGCGTCGGCACTCGCCTTGTGGAGTAGCGCCCGCCAAATCTTCGCCTTGGCTACCGTCGGCTTGATTTTAGTGCTGTCTCTGCCCTTCTTGCTGTTTGCTTTCGTTACAACTCTGCTAAATAACATTGAAGTGCTTGCTGTAGAACCCGGTACGGAACCTCAACCTTCTGCAACGGGAAATCAGTCGCTTCAGAACCCTGCCGAAAGCGCCGGCTAGTCCAATTTGAAATTTTAACTTTTGATTTGAATGGAAAATCAAAAGTTAAAAAACTTCCTGCTCTTTTGGTGGGAAGTTTTTTTTTGCGTCACGATAAGTTGAGCAGAACACTCAAAATAATTAAAAGAAATGCTAGAACACGACGTAATCATTGTAGGCGGCGGTTTAGCAGGTTGCCGCGCCGCAGTCGAAATTGCTCGGACTGACCCCAGTTTAAAGGTAGCTGTAGTTGCCAAAACTCACCCGATTCGATCGCACTCCGTCGCAGCCCAAGGCGGCATGGCCTCCAGCCTCCAAAATGTCGATCCCGAAGACAGTTGGAAAGCCCACGCTTTCGACACCGTAAAAGGTTCAGACTATTTAGCTGACCAAGACGCGGTAGAAATCCTCACCCGCGAAGCCCCCGGTGTAGTCATAGATTTAGAACACATGGGAGTCCTCTTCTCCCGCCTCCCAGACGGCAGAATTGCCCAGCGCGCTTTCGGCGGACATTCCCACCGCCGCACCTGCTACGCCGCCGACAAAACTGGTCACGCCATCCTCCACGAATTAGTCAACAATCTGCGCCGCTGCGGAGTTCACATCTATCAGGAGTGGTATGTCACGCGCCTGATTTTGGAAGAAGGCCAAGCCAAGGGGGTAGTTATGTACCGCCTTCTAGACGGTCAAATTGAGGTTGTCCGTGCTAAGGCGGTGATGTTTGCTACGGGAGGTTACGGCCGAGTTTACAATACCACCTCGAACGATTACGCCTCGACGGGAGACGGTTTGGCGATGACTGCTTTAGCTGGATTGCCGCTGGAAGATATGGAATTCGTGCAGTTTCACCCGACTGGTTTGTATCCCGTGGGAGTGTTGATTTCCGAGGCTGTGCGGGGCGAAGGGGCTTATTTGATTAATTCAGAGGGCGATCGATTTATGGCCAATTATGCCCCGTCGCGGATGGAATTAGCGCCCAGAGATATCACCTCGCGGTCAATTTCCATAGAAATTCGCGCTGGCAGAGGAATTAATGTTGATGGTAGTGCCGGCGGCCCCTTTATCTACCTCGATTTGCGGCACATGGGACGCGAAAAAATTATGAGCAAAATTCCTTTTGCTTGGGAAGAAGCCCACCGTTTGTTAGGAATTGATGCCGTAAATCAGCCGATGCCCGTGCGCCCTACCGTTCACTATTCAATGGGGGGAATTCCTACTAATGTTAGCGGGCAAGTTCGCAGCAGTCCTGATAGTTTGGTAGACGGTTTCTTTGCCGCAGGCGAAGCAGCTTGCGTGTCTGTTCATGGCGCCAACCGTTTAGGCAGCAATTCGCTGTTGGAATGCGTAGTTTACGGCAAAGTTACTGGTGCAACCATAGCACAATTCGTACAAAATCGCAAGTTGCCTGCCGTAGACGAACACCGTTATATTACGGAAGCAAAAGAGCAAATTCAGGCACTTTTAGAACGTCCGGGAAAATACCGCATCAATCAAATCCGGCAGCAGTATCAAGATACTATGACTGAGTATTGTGGCGTATTTCGTAGCGCCGAATTGATGCAGGAAGGTTTAAATAAATTGGAGGATTTAGAGCGACAATATGAGGAGGTTTACTTAGACGATAAAGGCAAGTTGTGGAATACGGAAATTGTGGAAGCTTTGGAGTTGCGGAGTTTGATAATTGTCGGAAAAATGATTTTAACTTCTGCTTTGAATCGGCAGGAAAGTCGGGGAGCTCATTCGCGGGAAGATTTTACTGAGCGGGACGATGGGAATTTCTTGAAGCATACAATGGCGTATTATTCGCCTGCGGGGATTGATTTGGCTTATATGCCGGTGGCGATTACGATGTTTGAGCCGCAGGAGAGGAAGTATTAATTTGTAGGTGGGCATTGCCAGCCCTGTTAAAGTAGTGACTAAATCCCTCAAACGCTTGAAATTGCGTAGGGGGCGATCATTAAATCTTCTTCTTTTAACAGGTGATTACCAATAAACTAGGTTTATTGGTAATCGCCACCGCCTAGAATGACGGAAATCAGTCGTTAGCGCAGCCCTCGAAGAGGATCGCACCTTGACATGGCTGGCTGGCAATGTAAGCTGTTTTACATTTAAACTGTGTGTCAAAAATCCATAAAACTATTGTGGGACGGGCTTCTAGCCTGTCCCGAATTTTCAATTTAAATGCGTAACAGCTTATACCTTAGCAATTGAGAGGAAATTCGGCAATCTTTAGTCTCTCGTACCACTTTTAGTCATATTGGGTTATAATTATGTCAGATACGACATATTATTGTAAACTCTATGACTGGACTGTACTTAATTTATGGAATCCCAAGGCGAGAACAAGGATGTTGTTTGGCTTAGAGGCGAAGTAAAAACTCCTCCTTTTTCGGCCTCAGCGCGAATCGAGGTAGGGATTTTATTAAGGATGTTACAAAATGGAGAAATTTTAGCCATGCCTGTCTCTCGACCTATGTCAAGCATCAGCCCTCACTGCCACGAATTGCGGATCAATGATAGTGAAGCCGATAAACAGTGGCGAATTATTTACCGGATTGACTCAGATGCTATTGTCATTGCAGATGTGTTTCAAAAAAATACCCAGAAAACGCCTAAGCGCATGATTGAAAACTGTCAAAGACGACTGAGATTGTACGATCAAAGCTCAGGAGAAACCTAGTTATTTCAGGACTTCCTTTAGGGTGGGCATTGCCCACCTTACAAATTGAGAGACAATTCACCATTCACAATCCTTGCTCTGTGCAATTCATATAATTAAAAGAGGTAGTATTTACAATGGATGCGATTAAACGTCAACGTTTAGAAGCAGCAGGTTGGCGGGTGGGAGATGCCGCAGACTTTCTAGAACTTTCATCCGAAGAAATTGCTTTTATTGAGATGAAGCTGTCTCTAATTAAACGCTTGAAGCAGCTTCGCATTAGTCAAAATCTTTCTCAAGAAAGTTTGGCTAAGAAAATTAAATCTAGTCAGTCACGGGTAGCTAAAATAGAAGCTGGCGATCCGTCTGTTTCTCTTGATTTGATGGTAAGGACAATGCTAGCGCTGGGAGCAACTCGCGAGGATGTGGCACTCGCTATTACTTCTTCCAAAAGCTGAGAAGCAGACAGTTGAAATTTGAGAATCTTCGAGAATTTGAAGTTAACTTTATCCCGATAAAACTATCTCAGCCGTGATAATTGTGGCTAACTTCCTCCACAAATAAACTTAACGCCTCAGCCACTGGTTCGACACTCAAACCCATTCCCAACAATCGGGGAATAGCATCCCTTCTTGGGCAGTTCGCACCTTACTAATTGACAACTACAGGTTCGCCAAGCATAGATATGCTCAACCATATTTTGCTAGCTGTCAAAGCCGAACGTTTTTCAAACAGTCCTGAATGCACTCGGACAAAAGAAACCGGGTTTTTTACCCAATCTGCGGGCTGCAACGAAGTATTTTTGTAGAAAAACCCGGTTTCGCTTGCCCCATGCGTAAGTCCTATCAGAAATAAAAATTGCAACCAATACCAGAGGTAAGCAACTGCTTTTATCGTGTATGATTCCAAACAAGTAAAAAATGCTAGCATAGGATAAATCTTGCTAAAACCATAAAAAATATCGTAGTTCTAAACAGGTCACAATAATATATGACTAAAACGACACAGACATCTCAATTCCAGCAAGCTCTTGAAGCTGTAGAAGTTTTATCATTAGAAGATCAAGCCATGCTTCTAGATATTCTTCAGAATCGTCTGCGACAACAGCGACGAAATGAATTACTCAAGGAAGTTGCAGAAGTTCGTCAAGAGTATGCTGAGGGCAATGTTAAATTTGGTTCGGTAGCCGATTTTATGGCGGAGTTGGATGATTGATGAAAATTGGTTGGACTCCCAAATCTATTCGTACTTTCAAAAAGTTAGTTCGTAAAAATCCTCAGCTTCGCCTTTTAATTGAAGCTACGCTTGAACTTTTGTCTGAAGACTGCTTTAACCCCAGCTTGCGAACTCACAAACTGACAGGAGATTTATCGGGTATCTGGTCGTGTTCAATAGATTATGATTATCGGATTTTGTTTGAGTTTACGATCGATCCAGAAGATGAGGAGGAAGCTATTTTATTGCTCAAAATGGGTTCTCATGATGAAGTCTATTAAGACCGATCGCCCTTTTCCCCAATTCTCTCTAACTATCTCACTCTCCTGCATTCTCTGTCACTTCCTCCACAGATAAACTTAACGCCTCCGCCACTTGTTCGGCACTCAAACCCATTCCCAACAACCGGGGAATTGCATCCCTTCTTACCTGAAATTCAGCTTGTCGTGCCTGTTCTGCACTCTCGGCCCTTTCCCGCTGTTGCTCCCCTCGCAATCTCTCCAATTCGGCTCTTTCATCGCCAATCAACAGCAAATTACCTTCCTCGTCCCACCAGCGCAGCCAAAGCATACTTTGATTTTGATAAATGCCTTGCCAAAGTCCCAATTCTACGCCTAAAGGTGCAATGGGAAAATGACCGCGCTGATTCAGTTCTAACAGTTGATAATATCCGTCAATCAACCGATAAACTTCTAATCTGCCATTATTAACTTGGTAGATGCCGTAATAGGGAATTCGCATCACCTGTTCGTACACCCAAAACTTGCCCGGTTTCGTTATTACTCCTTCATCGGTGCGAGATAAAGGAGTACGTGAAGCGAAGCTATCCCGAAGGGAATCGCGCTCTTCATCCCCGTTCCCGCTGGCAAATTCCAAAGCAATTAACGGTGCTATGTGTTCTCGCCACAGCACGTAGGAACGGCGAATTTGACCGTCTAAATTAGGAGGTACATTGGGAACATAAAACCAATCAGGAGCTTCTGCACCTTTTTCCGGCGGCTCGGTTTCTCGCCAGTAAATGCCGCAGTCTTGACCGATCGCATATTGTCCGTCAGGATGCCGCTCCTGCAAAATTTGCCCGATCGAATCAGTTAAAATTAAACTCTGCGGATGCTCCTGAAATTTTTTCACAAAAGTACCGTCTGAATCTGGTAATTGAGTGTGGTCTGGAAAAGCAGGAGGTAGAACAACGCGGTCAACGCTTTGGGTCATAATTCCCTCCGAGGTCTTACCTAATTGGTAATTAGTAATTGGTAATCGGTAATAGGACGCTGGGCGCGAGGACTTATAAACCCGGTTTCGACCTGTATCTGTCGTCGTTCAACCAAGATTTATCTTAGAAACCGGATTTCTTTTCGTAAGTCCTGCGTAATTAGGAATAAAGCGAGTAGTTTTGAGTTTAAAGTATTAAGTTTTTAACTTAATACTTTTTCACTGACAACTCAAAACTCTTTTACTTAGAACTTTCCTTAAGGTTTCGGTAGCGCACCTTCAGGACTAGGAGAAGCAGCCGGTTTGGGAGTCGCCGTAGCCGCAGGAGAAGGCGAAGGAGTGCCACTAGCTAACTGATTAATTTGGTCTTTATAGTTAGGAGGAGCTAACTCAGTAGCTCGATCGAACAGCGTTTTTGCTTCATCTGTTTTGCCCTGTTCCTTCAGCACGATCGCCTTTCCTAAAGTCGGGCGAAAATCTTTGGGATTAGCCTTAGCAGATTCGTCATAAATTGCGATCGCCTCCTCGTAGCGCTTCTGCACAGCATAAACCTGTCCCAAAATCAACTGCACTGAAGTTACATCAACACTTTCGGGTTTCGCCAGATTTGCAGCCGGAGCGGCCTTCAGCGTATCTTGCAGCAGTCCGATCGCAGCTTCGGGCCGCTGCTGCACCAGCAGCAAATTCACCAACCCCTGCAAAGCCTTAATTTCCCCAGGCTTAGACGCTAAAATTGACCTGTAAGCCTGAGCAGCACCTTCGCGATCGCCCGTGCGTTCCTTAGCCTGAGCCAGCAAAATCCCGTATTCAGTAGTCTCAGGATTCAGCGAAGCCAACTTTTCCAAAGGAGCGATCGCATCCTTAATGTCGCCCACTCCTTGTCCGATCAACTCCAGTCGCACCTGCAACAATCCCCGCAAAGCCGTTACGTTGTCAGGTTCCCGCTGCAAAACCAATTCGTACCCCCTCGCCTGAGCTTGCAGCAACTCTGATTGCTTCTCCCCAGACTGCGCCGTTTGAGTAGGTGTTGGAGTTGACTGACTTTGCGCTTGGCTGGCCTTGAGAATACTGTCTAAAATTGGCACAAGGGAAAATCCCAAAAAAGCGATGAGCGACAGCACCACCACGACAGTAATCAACCCACGACGCTTGTTTGCTTTTTCCATAATTCAACTATCCCAGCTTAAATCTACTATTTTCTAAGAATTAAGGCATCGC
The DNA here is from genome assembly GCF_036705045.1 of Microcoleus sp. BR0-C5. Lineage (NCBI taxonomy): Bacteria > Bacillati > Cyanobacteriota > Cyanophyceae > Oscillatoriales > Microcoleaceae > Microcoleus > Microcoleus sp. BR0-C5. Next base: position 119,368 of record NZ_JAUBTR010000011.1, on the reverse strand, counting down.
CAGGGGGCATCTGCCATTTAGCTTGATCGGTGCAACCATAAAAGTTCTTAACTTCAAAGCCCGAACGGACAAAGCAGCCTTTTACTTGCAGCTAATATGGTAACAGACCCACAACTCCATGCTAGCTAAACAATTTTGGACACTCAGACCCGCAGCCCCAAGGACTGCGGTGTCTGTCCAATTTAGTCTGGTCAAGCTAAAAATTACCAAAAATATGGCGGATCAGGCCGTTAGGTAATTGGATTAAGTAAAATAGGCAAGCTGAATATCCTAAATGCTATTAGCCAGCAACTCCAGGTCAGCGCGATCGGCGATCGATCGGTCAGCAACTCCCAAAGTCCTTGCGAGCAAGGATTTTAGCAGCCAGCGAACCGATCGGCACTCGTAGCGTTGAAAGTTGGCGTTGACGGGTCACAACCAGACCTCCGGGCGCAAGCCCGCCTGTCAGGTGCTAGTAGTTTTTAAAGCAGTTTCTTCAGTTTATTCCTAATTTCCCTTAAGGGATGTGTCTCCGCTGCAAGGAGTTTTTATGAACCCCTCTCCCAACCGGTCTTCCAAATCGTCCAAATCTACTTCAAATCGCAAGGCTCAGCCCAGCGAACTGGCCGTCAATCCGCCTAATGATACAGATTCCATTTCTGAGACACCAGACGAAAGTTCGGTGCCTTCGGCGTTGGCTGCACCTGTTGACCAAAATCAACCGGCAACACCAACAGACGCCCCAGCGTCCAAGGATAGGCTGCAACGACCACGCTACAGTTCTGCCCCCGACAAGGACAAAACAAAGCCACAAGACCAGCCCAGCAAGGCTCCTGCACCCCCCGCGCCTGCAGCGTCTTCGACACCTGTCAGCGATACTCCAGCCCTAGCAGTCGTACCGCCCGCAAACGCCGAGCCTGCAGCTAACGAAAGTCAGGCAGCTGAGGACATACCCTCCGTCATGCGCCAACATCCCATTCCCCCCCCCAGCGAACCCAGACAGTACCGAGCTGTTGGTTTGGTGCGGGGTCGCTACACGCCATCAGAAGAGCAATTCACCCGGGGTATGCTGATAGCTGCCGACGGAACTGCCATCGACGCAGTTTTGCTGGGTAGAGTCATGAGTTTAGTCAAAAATCACCTGGATCTGGAACAAGAACACCTGTGGGTGGTCTATCCCCGCACCAGACAAGAAGACGGCAACTTGCACGCCCAGATTATGGGGGTTTGGGAGCCGGAAACGCTCAAGAAACCTCCCGAACCGTCCTCTGATGAGGAAAATCAGGAAGCAGCGGAGATTGAGGCTAGCGGCGAAGCATCGACCGCATCTTTGCCTCCCTCGGAACCTGATGTTGAAGATGGCTATTTTTCGATTAGAGGTGAGGTGATTTATCAATCCCAAGACCAAGAAAAGTATGTCATCGTCAAAATCAAGCAAGCTCCCCGCAAGAATGACGACAAGATGAAGTTTTTTAAACTCAAACTTAAGGGAGATTTAGCTACAAAGGCGATCGGGTTTTTTTGGGATTTCCACGTCAAATTGAAAGGTGACAGTCTGATGATTGAGCAAGCCAATAATATTGGCGCCCTGCCGATTAAAAAGCGGAAATTCCCCCCTGGCAGCAAGCCGCCCGGTGGCTTCAAAGGAGGAGGGAAGCGTCCGTTTACTCCTAGGCCCAGCGGTGACGGTGCTCCTGTAGGGCGTCCTACCATCAAATCCGCAGCAGCAGCACCACCGCCTGTCCCCAAGGAACCTCTTCCTAAGCCGGTTAAGAAGCCTAAGCCGATCGAGGAATGAACCAATTTTAGATTTTAGATTAGTGTGTCCAACACTAATTTACAACCGCTAAATCGCCAATCTAAAATCCTTTATTCGAGCCTCACTTGGGCGCCCCACAAATCTTGCGGGAGAAATACTCTGTCGGTGGGTAGGGGAGCAACTGGGGCCGTGAGGGTAAATTGACCCGCTTCAATTTGCTGCTTCAATTCCAATGCTACTTGCCGGGAGAGAAACATACTCGCAAGGGGGGCGGCCCGCACAGGTTTGCCCTCTATCAGGATGCGGCCAGTCTTTAATTGAGCATAGCTAACTAAACCGAAGGTGGGACGAACGCGCCGGGGGATAGAGAAATCTACCACCGGCGCTACTATTTTTTTGTCCGATACTGCACAGTTGGCGACCACTGTTTCGTTTAAGACTGGAAAAGGGATGCCGACTCCCAGCATCAGGGATGGGCCGTAGTTTTTGAAGTAGCAGCCGCGCACCCATTTCGAGTTCATCTGTTTCGCGTCGCCGATGAGTGCAAGGGTGGCGGCCGGGCCGATGGGGGTGCGGTTGGGCTGGCGTTTTTGCAGGGGAAAGTGCTGGGTTCCTTCCCAGGTGATGTAGCCCTGAGCGCCTCCTAGGAAGATGCGGGTGCCTATGCCGATGAGTTGGAGGTCGGGGTCGTTTAGCAGGGGAGACATGGCTCCCAGGCTCGAATAGACTGCGTTGCCGAGGTTTGGTTGCAGGGGGCCGAGGTAGGTGAACAGCGGTCGATCGCCCCCGTTGACGCCAACAATAAAGTTTTGATATGCGTTGCGGGGATTGAATAAATAAAACTGGTTGATTGTATCGCGGGTAATCGTCGTTTCAAAGGAGGCGCGGGGGTAGCAGTCTGTTACTTGCCCCAAGGCGCGCAACTGCACGGGTTTCCCGGCAATCAGGTCTTCGATGACGTGTCCGCCACCCCGTTCGCGGGATTCTTCGCCGTCTTCGGCTACTTGGGTGGCTCCCAGGTACAGGTCTACGGCGCCGAAGCCGGAGTAGGCTAAAACGCCGTCTAGCCAGCACTGGCGGATTTTTATCGGCGGGTCGGTATGGCCGAGGTTGATGATTGCACCGGAGGATTCCATCGGCTCGAAGGTGCCGGTGGTAATCACATCGACTTCTTTGGCTGCTTGGGTAATGCTGGTTTCTTGAACTCTTGTTTTGAGTTCTTCGATTGTCCAGACTGTGGCTTTGCCTTGGCTGATTTTATCGTTGATTTCGTCGATCGAGCGCATATATTTTAGATTTTAGATTTTAGATTTTGGATTTTAGAGTTTGAATTGATTGATTTTCGAGTGATTTTGATTTTAGATTGATGGATTGTCGATCGAGCTGGTTGTTTGAGATAAAAGCAATATATTATAACTGAGATGTTGCACCATTCTCAATAAGCCTTTTATGAACAGGCATCTTGCCTGTTCCACAATAAAATTCACTCTTCGTGGAACAGGCATCTTGCCTGTTCTTGATAATGAGGCAAGATGTAAATTATAACGGATACAATAACAATATCATAAATCAAATAAAGGGCGATCGCCATGACTCAAGCGATATTAAAACCAGTCACCTTCGATGAATTTATTGACTGGTATCCTGAAAATTCGGTAAACCGTTACGAACTGCACAATGGAACTATTGTTGAGATGCCTAAAGCAACCGGAGAACATTCAGAAGTAGCGGGCTTCCTTGTCGCTGAACTCAACTTTGAAATCCGACGACTAGGACTTCCTTACTTCGTTCCCAAAGAATGCGTTGTCGCCACCAATTATGATACAAGTTTCACAAAAAAATGTCACTGCAGGCAAGCTCCAACCCCATATCCAGTAACTCATGGCTAATCTCAAATCTCAAATCTCAAATCTCAAATGCTATGAGCTATCTGGTTACGAACCGGATGCGATCGTTTTGGACAAGCAAGGGACGGACAGCGAACCGAGATGGAAAAAGGAATCTATCATTACAATGGGTAGTTCTGTCCGGCTAATTGTCGAAGTTGTCAGTACCAATTGGCGGGATGATTATGGCTACAAATTGGTTGAATACGAAGCTTTGGGCATTTCTGAATACTGGATTGCGGACTATTTGGGACTTGGTGGCAGACGCTATATTGGCAATCCGAAACAACCTACTTTTTCTGTTCACCATTTGGTTGACGGTGAGTATCAAGTCTGTCAGTTTAGAGGGAACGAGCGGGTTGTGTCACCCACATTTGGGCAGTTAAATTTGACTGTTCAACAGATTTTTAGCGCCGGCAGAGATACGGTAGAAAATGCGAGGCTTGAAGATAGTTAGTTGAGGGTGTTCGTACCACAAATTTCCTAAGTTTGTAGTGAATACTTCTGTCCTAAGCTGTTACGCATTTAAATTGGAAATTCCGGACAGGCTAGAAGCCCGTCCCACAAGAGTTGTATTGATTTTTGACAGACAGTTTAAATGTAGAACAGCTTATAACTGGGAATGAATAAGAACTGAAGTCCTTACAAACCTTAACTATTGATTTTCAGGAGCGTCATTTTCTACATTATCTGGGATGTCGGGTTTGTGTTCTGGCAACTTTTCGGGTCGGCTTTCAGCGACTTCTATAGATTCATATTCTTCATGGATAGCAGAATCGATTGCTGCTAAGATTTTAGGGCTGGCACTCCACTGGTTTAGAATATCTTTAATTAGGGCTTCCCTAATCCAAACTTGAGCGACAACGGTGAGGGGGAGGGCTAGCAATAAGCCTAAAAATCCAAAGAAGGTGGCGAAGAATACTTGAGCTATTAAGGTAACAGCCGGCAGTAGCGATACTTGCTGCGCCATAACGTAAGGGGTGAGGAGGTTGCTTTCAAATTGTTGAATTAGAAAGTAGAGGATGAGTACAAAACCGGCTTTTAAGGGAGAGTCTAAAAGTGCGATCGTCACTGGGGGAATGACGCTCAAACCTGGTCCGATATTGGGTATTAAGTTCAGCAAACCAGCTAAAACACCGTGGGCTAGAGCTAGGGGAACTTGCAATACTGACAAACCAATTAAACTCAGGAAAGTGATGACGCTCATGCTAATTAAAGCACCGATTACCCATCGACCGAGGGCTATTTCGCATTCATCTAAGATCCCCTCGATTCGCCGCCGATAAAAAGAGGGAAATAGTTGGATAAATGCTTTGCGGTAAGAGAGAGGTTCTGCTAATGTCATCAATGTCAAAACTATGACTAGCAAAAAGCTGAGAATAACACCTAATGTGTTGCCGACAAAGGCTCCTGCACCGCCGACGAGTTGATTGAATAGGGGTTGCAGTTGTTGGATAATGTCGTTAATATCAAGATTCGGTAGTCGCTGACCCATTTGTCCAGAAAAGCGAGCTTCAATCTGATCTATCCACTCATTTAATTTTGCTATTCCTTGAGGGGCTCTTTGGGTAAGTTGTTGAAACTGTTGGGCAAATGGTGGTACAATGATTAGGAATAATCCTACGAAGATGAGGACTAGGAAGCTAACTGATAAGAGTACGGCGATCGATCTTTTGAGTCCGAATTTTTGCAAATATCGTGCTAGTCTGTTTAAGGCTGTGGCTAAGACGACGGCAGCAAACAGCAGAAGTAGAGCCTGCCTGATTTGCCACAGGATGTAACAAGATGCGATGAGGGCTAATAAGCCCATCCACTGTCCTAGCTTCATTAGATTTTAGATTTTAGATTTTAGATTTTAGATTGAGGAATAGGGTATGGGGAATTGCAGCTTGGTAATTGCTCTGCAGCCCAGAAGCGATAAATCGCATCTCTATAAGATACCTTAGATGCGGGCGATCGCATCTTTAATCAGATACCCCTACTCGGACATTAGCATAAGCAGCCTCCTCAATTCCCTTTGGCGAACACCTGCTGCGCTGTCAGCTTCAATTCTGGGAAAGTTGGGGACTCAATACCCTCGCCGCCTCTGAACAGTTTGACTTGGTATTCCCCGTCAATTAGTTGGTAAATCGAAAAAGTGGGTTGTTTGGGGTTGCCAATAAACCGTCTGCCGCCCAATCCTAGATAGTCTATAATCCAATATTCTTGAATACCCATTGACTCATATGCCTCAAGCTTTAGGGCATAGTCATCACCCCAATTAGTGCTAGTTACCTCGACGATTAGGGGGACTGATGAACCCATTGTGATAATTGATGATTTTTCCCATCGCGGCTCGTTTCCAATGGTTTGTTCGTTAAGTACAATAATATCTGGTTCATATCCCGATTCCTCGCGCATGGGTTTGATGACGCATTCTTTGGGGATGAAGTACGGCAAATTGAGACGCTCAATCTCTATTCCCACTTTCAGTGCGGTAAAACCGGCAACTTTAGAATGTTTGCCTGTTGCTTTTGGCATCTCAACAATCTCTCCATTGTGCAGTTCGTAGCGGTGTTCTGAATTTTCAGGATACCAGTCAATGAATTCATCGAAGGTTACTAATTCTGGTAGGGTTTGAATCATAGTGAGTGCCTTTAGTTTGGTTGTGATAAGCTGTACGGGGAATTAAGATTTTGGCAAAAACATAGTCTTTAGACCTAGTGTAGATCGATCGCACTTTTTGATTGAGTCTCTACTGCTGCTGTTGGCGCGATCGCCAGCCGAGGATAGCAGCTAGGATGATACTGGGGGTAAAGACGGCGATTAGGGCGTTGAGGTCGGTAGAGGGGATGGATAAGCTAGGCCCTGCGTATTTGATGGCCAGGGAAAGGGCGGCGGAGAGGGTGAATACTTTGAGGATGGGTCTGATGTTGGTGCTCATGGAGGTGGTAGTTGGTTGTATAATTAGGCATTGAGATTATTATTATGCCAAGTCTCTGCCGTTATTGCGATCGGACATTACATTTTTTAACATAAAACTGACGATGAATGTTGTTTTAAACTCAGAATTATAACAGTTTATCCAATCTGAGTTAGATACGGGAAAATATGAAAATGTAGAAGCGGTGATCAGAGAAGCGTTAATGATTTTATCTGATCGAAAATGTCGCCAAATCCTTGCTCGAAAAGTAAATGATTTATTGGCTAAAACGCAAGCGATACCAGAAGCTCAAGAAATTACTGAGGAGGAGAATGCATTAGAGATTGAAGCTTACCTGGGAGGTTGATGAGGATTGTTTTAAAATGTTTCAGTAGTTTGATGGAGGTTCCCATGATGGCACAGACACTCTTACAGCCACTAGACCAAAGGTTCATTCAGTCCGGGATTAGCTGGGAACAGTTCAAGCTAATTGAACAGGGGTTTTCTGACTCCCCAGGGACGAGGTTGTTTTATTACAAAGGAGAGGTAGAAATATTGGCAGTTTCCCCAGAACACGAATTTTTTAGTCGGACAATTTGTACGCTGCTGGCTATCTACTGCGCCGAAAATGAAATTGAGTTTTTACCTACGGGAAGTTTTACCCAAGAAAAGGAAGGGGTAGTGTCTGCACAAGCTGATGAATCTTACTTTATTGGCCGACGCATAACCCCAAATTCTCCCCCAGATTTATGTATCGAAGTTATCTTCACTAGCGGTAATGTCAAAAAATTGCAGCGCTATCGAGTATTGGGAGTTTCTGAAGTCTGGTTCTGGGAGGATGGTGTATTGGCTATGTATCGCTTGGGCTCTGAGGATTATGAAAAAATTTATTCAAGTGTGGTTTTGCCAGATTTAGATATTAACTTATTGTGTCGCTGCTTGCTGATGGCTTCGAGTGTGGAAGCCATGAGGGAGTTTAGGAGAAGCATTTCTGGTTAGGGCGATCACACCTATTTTTTTTATGTTTAACTTGATTTGATTAGGTTGGGGCGATCGCCAGCTTAGCAGTGCGGCAAGGATAATAGTACGGGTAAACACGGCGATTAGAGCGATCGCAGCCGTTGAGGGTATGGATAGAATGGGGCCGCCGTACTTAATGGCGAGGGAGAGGGCGATCGAGATCGGGAATACTTTCAGGATAAATCCGGTGTTGGTGTTTATAGAATAGGTCTTTGGTGATACAATATGGCAGGAGGTGGGAAAATTTGGGGGCCATAGATTTTGCCCCAGACGGCGCGGCTCGAATACCTTTCTATTTTAGAAGAGGAATTTCCCACCAGGTAATTTGGTAATATTAGGCTTGATTGAGAATGGATAACCAAGAATCAGAGTTAATCGAGAAAATTCGTCAACAATTTGACAAAGCTCCTTACCCTAAAATTCCCCTCGACCACTCTCCCAAAACAGACTATCAATCTCTCTATATTCATAATCTGGTAACAGCTTACTATTTAAGAAATCAAAAAGTTATAGATACTGAAGGTAAAGTTATTTTAGATGCGGGCTGTGGCAGTGGCTACAAATCCCTGATGTTAGCAGAAGCAAACCCGGGCGCCAAAATTATAGGAGTAGATCTATCTGAGGAGTCGGTCAAGTTTGCCAGACAGCGGTTACAATATCACGGTTTCAATAACACTGATTTTTATGCTCTACCCATCGAGGATTTACCCGATTTAGGTTTAAAGTTTGACTATATCAACTGTGATGATGTCCTTTATTTAGTACCCGATCCTGTGGTCGGTCTTCAGGCAATGCAAGCCGTTTTAAAGCCCGATGGCATCATTCGCGCTAACCTTCATAGTTCTCTCCAACGCGCTTCTTATTATGCAGTTCAAAAAGTATTTAAAATAATGGGTTTATTAGAAGAAAACCCCAGAGAAATGGAAATAGGTATCGCTAAAGAAATTATAGAAGAATTACAAGATAATGTAGCAATCAAGGCAAGAACTTGGAATTTGCCAGTAGAAAAAAATGAAGAATGGCTGCTGGCCAACTATCTCCTTCAAGGCGATAAAGGCTACACGATTCCAGAAGTTTTTGCAGCTTTAAGGGAAGCGAATTTAGAATTCATCAGCATGGTGAATTGGCGACAATGGGAGTTAGCAGACTTGTTCAAGAATCCCGAAAACTTGCCCGCATTTTTGGCGATGAGCTTGCCGGATCTCCCTGTTGAGCTCCGACTACACCTATTTGAGTTATTGCACCCGGTCAACCGCTTGATTGACTTTTGGTGTGGTCATCCTAATCAAGCTTACTCTTTTAAAGAGGTGTATGAATGGACGCAATCTGACTGGCAGCAAGTTCGAGTTTATCTGCACCCTCAACTCAGAACACCTCAGTTAAAAAACGATCTAGTGAATGCTATCACTAATCACAAAGTTTTCGAGATAAGCCGCTACGTAAGTCTGCCTACGCGAGTACCAATTACGGTAGATAGTATGATGGCGGCTTGCCTACTACCTTTGTGGGAAAAAGATCAGCCACAGTCGGTCATGTGTCTTGTAGAGCGTTGGCTCAAACTCAGACCCCTAGATCCTATCACTCTTGAGCAAGTTAAGCCAGAAAAAGCTTTTGAGGAAGTTAAAGAACTCCTTAGTAGCCTCGAAGTCTTTCTATACATACTTTTCGAGCGTTTGGTTTGAGGCTGCTCAAAAATTTGGTTAGCGAGTGATATGAAAGTTATTGAAAAGGGGTAAGTTACTCTTAGGAGTCAAAAATCAAGCATCTCACACGATTTGGAGAAATAAAACATGAAAACTGAATTGAAAGCTAAATTTCTACAACACCTCAATCAGAAGCGGGATAAGGGTTTCACCCTAATTGAACTGCTGGTGGTTATCATCATCATCGGCATTTTGTCGGCCATTGCCTTACCCTCCTTCTTGAACCAAGCCAACAAAGCTAAGCAGTCAGAAGCTAAGCAGTATATCGGTTCCATGAACAGGTCTCAACAAGCTACCTTCGCAGAAAGTGGTAGATTTGCCACATCTGTTGGCGAGTTGAATCTTGGCATAAAAACGCAGACTCAAAACTATACATACGCGCTCGATCCTATAGCACCTGCTACAAATGCTACTGAGGTGGGAAATGTCGCAAAACCCATAGGGGAAGCGCTCAAAGCATACGCAGGAAAAGTAGCTTTAATTCAGCCTGCAGGAGCAACTGAAAGAACCACTGCGGCGGTATTGTGCGAAAGAACTGCGGCCGGTGCAGGAGCTGTCACGGCCTATGCAACGGTTGCCGCTGACAGTGTGGGTTGTACAGGTCCCGCATGGACGGAAGTTTCTAAGTAGGCTTGATCTAGCCTTTAAAGCTAGAATTGTTCCTGCAAGCCTCATCAGAAGCTGATGCAACAATGGGTAGTGTTCTGAACGCTACCCACTCTTGTAGCCAAATTATCACTAAATAGTTATTTTGTTTAGGTATGTTCTTTGCAGTATTTTTTTGCGACAAGATCATAACAATAAGGATAAAAAAGGAGACTTACTTATGGTGGTATTTTTAGAAAACACCTCGTCTACAGATTTAGCAGCCTTGGAAGAACAAGCACATAAATACTTAACTGAAGGACAGTACACTCTGGCTGCCAACCTATATGAGCAAGCAATTGCTACGGAACCAGATACCAAGTCTCACTACTGGAATTTGGGGCTAATGCTATTATTGCAGGAGCAAGAGCTAGAAGCTCAAGCTACTTGGCTGTTATGCATGGCAGAGGGTGAGCCAGAACAAATTGAGCAATGGACTGATCAGCTGATAATGGTTCTGCAAACAGAAGCAGAACGCAGGGAGGCTTTGAAAGAGGACTCGATTGCTTGGGCAATTCGGCACCACATCCGGGAGATTGATCCCACAAATATTAACAACCTGTTATACTTGCTTGAGCTTTCCGTCAGGCTGGGGACTTTTACGGCTGAGGAACTGACTTCTCTAGGAGTGATTAAACTTCTTAAATCAGAAGAATCTGGACAAGTAAACTTCGAGGTATTGATGCAGGTGTTAAAAAGCATTTTAGAATACGATCCTTTGCACCCATCATCCTTGGAATTGGCAGAAGCCTGCCTTACTCATGTCTGTGACTGCCAACTATATATTAACGCTGTAATACCAACGGCTTTTGGACTGTCCAATTTGTGGAAAAACTCCAGGCAAGCAGTACACTTTGCTGAATTGTGTTTACGCTTAGATCCAAAAAATCTAGATGTTATCTGTCAATTAAGTATTTTTTACCAGAATGCAGGTCAATATAATGAAGGGATAAAGACCGCTAAAATATTATATTCATCAGCAAAATCTTTGCCAGCTAAAATCTATGCGACGCATCTAGTCCTTCGGGGGTTAATGAGCGCCGGTGGATATTGGGAAGAAGCTGTCTCAGTCGTTAATCGCCTCCAATTTCTCCAAGAGTCCTTGATAGCTGAACAGCCAATTTCATTGGACTTAATTACAGCTAATAACCTATTTCTTACCCCCTTCTTTTTCCCTTACTTTCGAGATGAACCAAAAAATTACAGAAAAATCAGTAACGAATTAGCTCAAATATGCCAAGTCAATATTCAAAACTCTGCTAAAAAGCAGATTGAACTATACAGGCAGCGCCAGTTTACTCATCGCAAAAATATTAGTAGTTTAACCAAACCTTTGAAGATCGGTTATTTATCTCATTGCCTCGCGACCCACGCGGTGGGGTCGCTAGCTCGATGGCTAATCAAGTACCACGATCGGGAGCGTTTTCAACTGCATGCCTATTTAATTAATTATAGGAATATGCAGGACCCCCTACAAGAATGGTACGTGAATCAAGTGTCTAAAGCATATAGGTGCGGGATTGTCGGTACTGAAATTGCTGAGCAAATTTCTCAAGATGAGATTGATATTCTAATTGATCTTGACAGCCTCACCTCACATGTTAGCTATGAAGTGATGGCGCTTAAACCTGCACCTGTGCAAATAACATGGCTAGGATGGGACGCATCAGGGCTACCTACAATTGATTATTTTATTGCCGATCCTTATGTTTTACCAGAATCAGCTCAGGATTATTATTCGGAAAAGATATGGCGTTTACCTCAAACTTACATCGCAGTAGATGGTTTTGAAGTGGGGGTACCAACACTGCGACGCGAGCAGTTAGATATTCCTACTGATGCGGTCATATACCTTAGTGCTCAGAGAGGTTACAAACGGCATCCTGATACAGCACGGCTCCAGATGAAAATTATCAGTGAAGTCCCTAATAGTTATTTCATAATAAAAGGAGCCGCTGAGGAAGATTCAATTAAAAAACTCTTTAATGAATTAGCACAAGAAGAGGGTATAGATTTTAATCGATTACGATTTGTGCCAGAGGTAGTCTCGTCAGAAGTTCACCGAGCCAACCTTAGTATCGCTGATGTAGTTTTGGATACCTATCCCTATAATGGGGCTACAACCACTCTAGAAACTTTGTGGATGGGTGTTCCTTTAGTGACAAAAGTTGGAGAGCAGTTTGCGGCTCGCAACAGCTACACAATGATGATGAATGCTGGGATTAACGAAGGCATTGCTTGGACTGATGAAGAGTATATAGAATGGGGAATTCGTTTAGGGAAAGATGCGGCTCTGCGGCAGCATATATCCTGGAAACTGCGGCAGTCACGACAAACGGCTCCACTGTGGAATGGCAAGCAATTTACGCGAGAGATGGAGAAAGCATACGAGCAAATGTGGCGAAATTACGTAGAAGCTGGCAATTGAATGCTGCCCTAGGCATAACAGAGGAAAAAATTACTATGATGAATAATCACATTCCTAGAAGTTCAATGTTGGGGTCATTATTGAATGCAAAGCAGTTGGGTTTGGAACCGGAAACGGTTATTGACGTAGGTGCTGGATTAGGCACATTTGAAATTTATTATGCTTTTCCCAAATCAAGATATCTCCTGATCGAACCCATAGCCGAGAACGAACCATATCTCAAAAAAATCTGTCAACATCTTGAAAGAGCAGACTATATAATTGCTGCTGCTTCCACAGAGGCAGGACTTGTGCCTCTTCAAGTGAATGTGAGCAACTTTATCCACTCTTACATCTCAGAGGATGGTGAGGCTAGCTCCGAAAATTTTGAGCTAAGGACAATCCCGGCCGTTACTCTGGATGAAATTTGTAAAACTCGCCAGTTAGAAGGGCCGTATTTAATCAAAGTTGATGTAGATGGTAGAGAACTAGAGGTTCTAGCAGGTGCAACTCAAACTCTTCAAAATACAGAGTGGGTAAGTGTAGAAGTTAATTTATATGTAACAGCTAGATTTGCTAAGATGGCCAGTGTTATAAACTTTATGAAAGAGCAAGGTTTTGTAGCCTATGATCTTGTCAATCTTGCTTGTCGTTATTCAGACTTAGCTTTATTTCAGGTTGATATGGTTTTTGTCAAAGAATCAGGTCAGTTTACAAAAGAATCCCGTTATGTGGCAGGAAACGAGCAGGAAGAAAGACTGAGGGCGCATTTGAAAGCGTATCGAGAAACCTTAATCGCACAGATCGAAAATTTGACGCCCTTTGAAGTTTTACAAAAAACTGGATTGACTCAAGCAGAAACTATCCAGAATCAAGCTTATCAAAACTTACTTCAAGGAGATTACAGCCGAGCTGCCCATCTCTACGAAGAGGCTATTGAAGCTGAACCCGATAATAGGTTTCACTATTGGTATTTGGGGTTGGCGTTGCTATTAGACGCACAAGAGATAGAAGCTCAGGCGACATGGCTGATGGGGATGACGGGAGGAGATAGCGAACAAGTCGAGCTCTGGACAAAGGATTTAATGCAAGTCCTGCAAACAGAAGCGGAGCGACGGGGAAAATTCGGAGACTATGGAATTTCTTGGACAATCCGCCATCATCTACGGGAAATCAATCCGACAGACATTAATAATCTATTGCATTTGATTAACCTGTCTATTCTGATGGGGAGCTATACAGAAGCTGATCTCGATTCTTGGGGCGTAATCAAGCTTCTGAAGTCGGATCAATCCTCTGAGGTAGATTCTGGCTTATTGCTGCTAGTTGTGAAAAATGTTTTACAATACAATCTTTTGCACCCACTTTCTAGAGAATTATATGAGCAAGCGGGGACCAGGCTTTTTGGAGCTAGCCCACCGCCGGATACCCTTAAGAAGGAGAACTGATTTCATTACGGGAGTTGCTGATAATTAAGCTGTCTAGCTCACGAGTGGGAATGTGTTGGGCTTGTACTCTGGCGATCGCCTCTTTATTTTCAGACTGCAACACAATTCTACCATGCAGGCGAGGTTTCACAGCTTCCCACTGAATTTCGCTCAACAGTCCAATCACTGAAATTTCAGGCCCGTCGGAGACATCTAAGTCCTCTTCCATTAACAGGTTCATCACCACACTAGATAAAGCAAGATTAGCATCTTCATCAGAAATTTGGCTACTGTCTACCAGCAGAGTCATCTTATCTTTGTCTGGGTGAGTTGCTATCGCTCTTATTACCTGGGCAAACTCCTCATTTAAAGACGGTTCCGGCTGATTCCAGTCTGGAAATACGATTAAATTGATTTCTCTTAAGTTCAGGTTTTGGTAGAGATCACTTCTGTACTCTTTAGACAGATAGTTAACCCGAAAAAAGCTTAAATCAGGTAACATTCCCCATACCAGCCTCGCAGCTTGAGCCACATTAGATATTCCCGCTTGCTCTCCATTAATCGCCCAGGTACCTATTGAGCCATTTCCGTCCGACATGGGACCTTGATATGCTTGGGGCTGATGCGTCTGTCTTTCAGGAATATTAAACTGCGAAGGGGGAATTTTATGTTTTTTAGCCAATTCTTCAATTTCTTGCAAACGAGTGTCGTACTCGCCAATATCCATATTGATACTTGAAGCACCAGCCCTTACGACAGTTAAAATATCAAATTTAATTTCTTCATCCTCCGGAAAAAATAACTCTTTGGTTCTAACTTGCACGTCAGCAATGGCCATAAATGGGTTGATTGATGGTACTAAACTATCGTGCAGCAGTTTCTTGGTATCTTTTTTGGCATCGTTTAAAAAATCTTTAAATGGTTTCCCATCCAAGCTGGGGTAGCACGATGAAGTTCCCGTACTATGTCCAGAATTGCCCGCCACTGAAAGAGGGCGAAAAGAATATAAGTAATTTTCTAAATAATAGGCATTAATCACACCCGAATACACATCGGGAATAGATGACATGAAATATTTACCATGAACACATTTAATCTTTTCTATTAAGGCTCTAGGAATAAAAGCATTGTAGAGCATGGGGAGTTCACCATAAGAAACTTCAAAATTATAGAACTGCTTTAATTTTTGTCTTGCTTTAAAATTTACAGCTACCTGCTCCTGCAACTGAACGTACAATTTATTTTTATGCCAAGGGACGATCGCACTCTGCCACCAATATACAGTGCTCCGAGACCAAGCCACTGTCTGCACGTCATATTCCTGGAGAAGATTTAAACAAATTTCGAGGCAATCTGGCATTAAAGCATCATCATCTCCGAGAACAGTAATGTATTCTCCTGTAGCGTGAGATAACCCCAATTCCCAATTGTCAGACATGGAGAGTCTTTCAGGTGCGCGATAATACTTGATTCGCTCATCATTAAATGAAGCTACAACTTCGGCAGTTTCTGCACTACTAAAATTGTCCATAACCACCAGTTCAAACTCCTTATGAGTTTGATTAAGTACACTCTGAATCGAATGTTTTAATGTATCATGTCTCTGGCGTGTAGGGATGATAATAGAAAAGAAATTGTTTGATGACATTATTGATACCTAGGATAGATAATAAAATTGAGATTTCGCCAATTCTTAATTAACCGATCGCCCCTTACTTTCCCTTCGCCTGCCCCAACAATACCTTATAATCCGCCCGATCGGGATTTAGCTTCACTAACTTCTCCAAAGGCTCGATCGCCCCCAGCTTATTATTCATCTGCAACCGCACATTTGCCAACCCCTCCAGAGCAGTCAGATTCTGAGGTTCCCGCCGCAAAACCGTCTCATATCCCCGTTCTTGCGCCGCCAGCAGAGATTCCTGGGAAACAGCCACTGGCGTCTGCTTTTGCTGGTGCTGGCTGCTCAAACCGCTGCCGAACAGACTCACCATACCAAAAATTGCCGAACCACCAAAGCCAACCATTGATACTAACGCAAAAATCTGCTTAATTCGATCGCCCTTATTAACCGGACGAGCACTAGATTTTTTCTGTGTACTTTCCATTGCTAACCCTTTGCCTCGCTGTTTTCCAGGCACTCGCACTCGCACCTATCTCTAGATTGCCCAAGTTCGATCGCAAAACGATCGCCCTTCGCCATTTAAAATTTGAGACCTATTCTAGCCCAGCACACAACACCAGAGATTTGTCAAGGACATTTAGGTAACAATAACACGCGGGCGATCGAGAGCGGTGAAGCGCGATCGCACCCTTACTTTTTAGCCGTTACTCTCTGGCATTTCGCCAAACCGAGCTCGGTAACGCGGTAGCAAAGATGTGAGTTCAGGAACACGCTGGCGTTCCGCTTCTAGTGCTGAGGCTAATTCATCAGAAAGCCGATCTAATTTTTCTTCTAATGTTGTTGCAGTCCTGCAGATCGCTCCTTAATTGTGGTTATTTTTAATCTCAAACGCCCTTGCTGACTCGATTGTGCAATCAAAATGGGATTGGATTAAGGGCCGAAAGGTCGATCGACCTTTCACACCTTCAAATGCCATCAGGATCGATGCCTTGGCTTCTCAAGTATGCCATTAGTCGATCGGCCCTCTGGCGTTCCTCTTCGGCCCTCTGGCGTTCCTGTTCCACCCGTTCCGCACCCCACAGCAACAAATTGCCATTCTCATCCCACCAGCGCAAAATAACCCGTTCTCTGAGATTTTTCACCTTCCCAAACCCCCAGAAATAAACCCATTGATTCTATCCAGAATCGCAGATCAGCATCTGGTTCTTGCAATTCATATTCTCCCGATGTCGAGAGCTTGTACAGTTCCAATACTCCCGATTTCGGTTCAAAAATTACATAAATCGGTACTTGCAAAATTCGCTCATAAAACCGCCATTTCCCGTAAGGATATGTCGGTTTATTTGAATATTCACTGCCGTCAGTATCCGATAAAAATTCCATTACTACAGCAGGTACTTCTCCCTCAGCATTGCGCGTATAACTGCGGCGAACTTCTCCTGGTTCTGCTGGTAATACCGAGGGAACATACACCCAATCTGGGGCTTTTACTACTGTTTTGTCGTTGACTTTCGCACAGAGTCCAAAATTGGAAGCTATTAGCATTGAAGCTAGGATAAATCCTGCGATATCCAAGGCTTCTCGCAGCGCCGCAGCTAAAAGTGGTTGGTCGATGTTTTCCACGGGATCGTCGGGTAATTTAAAGTCATCTGGCAATTTTTCCCAAGTTACATTATATTGGGTTTTGGTTTCGTCAGGTTTCGATAATGTTTGCGTCATTGGTTTTCCTTCTTTTGATTGAAAGAGTTTTTTGTTAATAGGATTGGGACAAGAACTTTAAGGCCGGGGTGCGAAAGGCGCACCTTATGAACTAGCTGTGATCGGGGCGCGCCTTTTGCATCTTACTAACTAGAGTAGAGGGAGAATATTGTGCAATTGCAGTTATTCAATTATACCCAGTTTTTAGGGGTATTTTATGGCTCTACAGGTTCTGCTGACCTAGCAGTTTGAGAAGGTATAACAGGCGTTTTTTTCAGTTTCTGCAAGCTGGGATATCCAGGCTCTACTGATTGATTTCTGGGAGTTGTACTCTCATTTACTTTCTCAGAAAGGGGAGCTAATGTTTGAGTGACTTTAACTTGCTGTCGTAGTTGTTCTGTCGAACCCAATAAGCCTCCTAATCCGTTGAACAACCTGCGAATGTTGTTGCGGAAAGCCGGATCTCCCGTCAAATCATCCACGTCGGAAGTGATTTTCTGCACGTTCTGAAATGTAGCTCGTGCAGAATCTAAAGTTTGCTGCAATAATAGCAAAGTGGCGGGATTGTTTACCTGGCTGGATAAATCTCGCAAATTACTAGAAGCTTGGGCAGCATTTGCTGATAAAACTTCTAAATTGTTCAGCAATTGTCCTTGGTTGAGTCGATTAATTGTTGGACTCAAACTGCTGACAGCTACCCGCAGTTCCTGACTGCTTTGATTGATGTTATTCAGAGTTGAGACTAAACTGGCGCGGTTGGTTGTTACTAAAGAATTGAGTTGGTTGGCTGTTAATGTAACTTGATTGGCTGCTTGACTTACTGAATTAGCCGAACTTATTACAGATGCAGATACGGCTTTTGTGGAAGTGTCCGCCGTAGCTGCTACTTTAGAAACATCAGCGGCGACTACTGAGAGTTCCCCTTTGATCGATTGATTTAAACTGCTAGCTTCTCCTTTTAATGATTGATTCAAACTGCTGGCTTCTCCTTTTAATGATTGATTTAAACCTGCTATTTCGGTTTTTAACGATTGATTTAAGCTGCCCAGGTCTTCCCTTACAGATTGATTCAAAGTTTTTATTTCGGTTTGGGCAGTTTGAGTTAAATTCGATAAATCTTGAGTTAGTTTAGCTGCACCTTTAGCTGTGTTGGCTGTATTTTCTGCCAGGGATTTAATATTGTTGAACAGCGCGGGGTCAGTGTAGAAATTAGCTAGGCGGACTGTGGACTTAATTAGTTCGTCGATAGTGACTCCAGCTTGACCTTTTAAGCGCGAATTTTGGCAGATAATCTCAGGGGGACAGTCGGCACTAACGGGATTGGCGGTAAGTAACGATTCTGGCAAAATCGAGTTGGGGGTAATGTCGATCGACGATTCGCCAATTAAACCCGATTTATTCGCTTCGATCGTAACATCCCTGGGAATCACTAAAGTACCGGGGGCAATCTCCAGCGTCACGTCTACGCCGTTGGAACCCGGTTTGAGGGCGGTAATTTTACCGACTGCAACCCCACGATATTTGATGGGCGTGCCTATTTGCATTCCTTGGGCGCTGCCAAATTCTACGGCGAATTTGTAGCTGCGGTTCCCTAGCTGCACGCCCCGCAGCCAGAGCACTAAGCCGCCAAATAAACCGATTCCTACTAAAATTAAGAACCCGACAGAACCTTCTCTTACAGTTCGCGATCGCATATTACCTCCTTAGTCATTGGTCATTGGTTATTAGTCGTTAGTCATTGGTCATCGGTCATTTCAATCTAAAATCTAAAATCTAAAATCTAAAATTGGCTGACTATCCAAGCGCTTGAATTGGCCCAGTAACACTGCCGCTAAAAAATTGTCGGATTAGTAAATTATCTGTCGATGCAATGTCATTGACAGTTCCCTCCCACTGCACTTTGCCTCGATAGAGAAACACGATGCGATCGGCAGTGCGGCGGATGGTACTGTCTTGGTGAGTGACGATCGCATAAGTGCTGCAAACACCTTGGGCCGCCTGCAAGTCGCGGATTAAATCTTCAATTACCGTCGAAGCGATCGGATCTAAACCCGCCGTCGGTTCGTCGTACAGCAAAACCTCTGGATTATCCCTGTCATTATCAGGATTCGCCATGATAGCGCGGGCAAAACTTACCCGCTTCCGCATTCCCCCAGACAACTGCGCCGGATAGCGTTCGCCAATTCGCGGCAAACCCACCATCTCCAACTTTTCCTCCACCAATTCCCGAATGCGGCGGCGCGGCAGCTTAGAATGCTGGTAAAGTAAAAAACCGACATTCTCCTCCACCGTCAGCGAATCAAACAAAGCCGCTTGCTGAAAAACCATCCCAATTCCGATCGGATCTGCCACGTCGTCCACCCATCCGACTCTGCGCTGTCCCTGAACAAAAACCTCACCGGCATCCGGGGCCAACAAACCCGCAATTATCCGCAGAATCGTAGATTTCCCCGTCCCGGAAGGGCCAATAATTGCCAGGGCCTCTCCCCGATAAATCCTCAGATCGACTCGATCGAGGATCGGGTTCTGGCCGAAGGACTTACTTACCCCTTTGAGTTCGATTAGTGGCTCAGCCATAGGATGTTATCAATAAGTTGTCAGTCCTCAGTCATTAGTCTACCTAATGACTCATGACTCATGACTAATAACCAATTACTTAAATTGACTGCCAGAATCAAAACTCTCTTGTATTGTAAATTTGTCAGCTCGAGCTGTTCCAATACCCTTAAGACTAATTAACCATGTCAATTAGTTCACTTCCTAAAGCCCTCCGTGTCTTGGCTAAAGCCAAGCAGGTTTTTGCCCAATCCAGAAATCCTTACCCCCCTTCTTTGCGGAACGGGCGAGTTCACCAGTGGTTTAAGTGGTTAGCCCCCGGACTGTTAGTGAAACGGTGGCTGCTGATTAGTGCCAGCGGCGTGGTACTTGCCACTTTGGGTTTAGCGATTTGGACTGGGATGACTCCCATTTTCTTCTTATTGCAATTGTTGAGAAATTTTTTGGCGTGGATTGCGGAAGTTGTTCCTAATTACGTGTCGGGCCCGATCATCATTGCTGGCGGGATTTTATTAATTCTGTGGGGACAAACTCGCAGTTTGAACTCTATTACCCAAGTGCTGATGCCCGAAGGCAACGAGGAACTGGTCGATCGACTCCTCAACCACCGTCGCTTGCACCGCGGCCCGAAAATTGTGGCAATTGGGGGCGGTACGGGCCTTTCTAATTTGCTCAGGGGATTGAAGGATTACAGCGCCAAAATCACTGCTATTGTCACGGTGGCGGATGATGGCGGGTCTTCCGGGAGGCTGCGGCGGGAAATTGGGGTATTGCCGCCGGGAGACATTCGCAATTGTTTGGCTGCTTTGGCAGATGAGGAAAAGTTATTGACTGAGTTATTTCAATATCGCTTTCGGGCCGGTGACGGTTTGGTGGGTCACAGTTTTGGGAATTTGTTTTTGACGGCGATGAGCGATATTGCTGGAGATTTGGAACAGGCGATCGCGGCGAGTTCTAAAGTTTTAGCAGTTAGGGGAGAGGTGCTGCCGGCTACTCTGAGCGATGTTTCTTTGTGGGCAGAACTGGCGGACGGCCGCAGGATTGAGGGGGAGTCCAGCATTACAAAGGCTAACGGGCAAATCATCAAAATAGGCTGCACTCCTGCTAATCCTCCGGCGTTGCCCAAGGTAGCCCAAGCACTTCGGGAAGCGGATTTTATCATTATTGGGCCGGGGAGTCTTTATACGAGTGTGATTCCGAATTTGTTGGTGCCGGAAATTGCTGATGCGATCGCCAACAGCGAAGTTCCTCGCATTTATGTTTGCAATATTATGACTCAGCCGGGGGAAACTGACGGATACAGTGTTGCAGACCACATTCGGGCGATCGACCGCGCTTGCGGCCGGCCGCTGTTCGATGCTGTAGTAGTTCAAGGAAAAGTCCCTTCTGCAAAGGCTTTGATTCGCTATTCTCAGGAGGATTCTTATCCGGTTGTGCTCGATCGAGAAGCCGTAACGCAATTGGGGCGGCGAGTTGTCATCGCCAATGTCATGGATGAAGATCAAAATACGGGTTTAATTCGCCACAATTCTCAAAGGTTGGCGGGGATGTTGCTGCGTTGGTACGGCCGCGCCCAGAACATTTAAGCTGTTGACTGTTGAATGTTGACTGTTGACTGTTGACTGTTGACTGTTGACTAATGACTAATGACTAATGACTAATATGATACTTTCACTTCCAGATGCTGAAGCTACGCGCAAGTTTGGTTTTGCGTTAGGTCGATCGCTCCCCGCCGGCACTGTAATCTTATTACAAGGAGATTTAGGTGCGGGCAAAACTACCTTGGTTCAAGGTATCGCTGAAGGTTTAGGAATCTCAGACTCGATCGAAAGTCCTACTTTTACGCTGATTAACGAGTATTTTGGAGGGAGAATTCCGCTGTATCATCTAGATTTGTATCGACTAGAACCCCAAGAAGCCGAGGCTTTGCACTTAGAAAGTTATTGGGACGGGTTAGAAATGGATTTGGGAATTGTGGCGATCGAATGGGCGGAAATATTGCAGTACAAACCAGAAAAATATTGGCAAATTTATTTGACTTATCTAGATAACGGGCGGCAAATTGAAGTAATTGGTAATGGCGAGTTATTGGATTGGCAATTGGAAATTTGAGAAAAGGCGATCGAATTTAGATGTTGCACCATTCTCACTCAGCCTGTTAAGAGACAATGGTGCAACATCTCAGCGCGAACTTAATGCGGACGGTTAACACGAATCAATTTGCCTCTCAAAGTTTCTTCACCAGCAATAGCATCATTGATGCGTGTTGCCAACCTTTCTAAATCTTTATCGTCTGTACAGACGATAATACCAGCATGATTTGGTTGTTGAGCGTGCAAGCGAATGAAATGCCGACGATTTTGCGTCATAACCGCCCGATCGTTATTCACAGCAAAGCCTAATACTTCGGGGTCATCATCTCCGGCATTTCCTGCCTCT
The DNA here is from genome assembly GCF_036705045.1 of Microcoleus sp. BR0-C5. Taxonomy (NCBI): domain Bacteria; kingdom Bacillati; phylum Cyanobacteriota; class Cyanophyceae; order Oscillatoriales; family Microcoleaceae; genus Microcoleus; species Microcoleus sp. BR0-C5. The sequence continues at coordinate 97,326 of NZ_JAUBTR010000011.1, read as the reverse complement.
TGAATAGTCAGGGCATCGTGACCTAAATTTCGCAGCAATGCCACAACAGGAAACGGGAACTGTTCATCGGCATAGAGACGTGCCATAAATTATACTTCCTGCATCATTGCTGCTGCTTCTTCTCGGAGTGCTTTTTCAATTTCTTCGGAGTTAGCCTCAGCATAAGTCCAGACATTTACTAAGTTTGCAGCATTCAACTGGGGATAAAATTGTAGAAGTTCAGCATCACTTGAACCTTGACGGCGCAAACTCACGAACAGCCAAACGGGAAGTCTAGTTTTGGCAATGCAAGCATCGCCGCCGCACAGATCGGGAGTTTTGGTAATTCCTGGCCAACTATTGTTTAAACTTTGGGTTAAAAGCCGGATGGCTTCAGCTTTCTCAGTCGGAGTTAAGGCCAGGAGTTGTGTTTCTAGTTCTTCGAGAAGCATGGGTAAAATCGCCTTTGCGATGCAGGAATACCCAATTATAACACTTGAGTTAAATTCATGCTTAATCAGCGTCAAATGTCAAGGCTTCTCCCCTCACATTTGTATCCAATTTCCCCTTCTCAAAAACAACTTTTCCTCCCACAACAGTCACAACTGGCCATCCAGTCAAACTCCAACCTTCAAAGGAACTCCAGCCGCACTTGCTCGCCATCTCTGCTCCGACCACCGGGCGGTACTTCTCCAAATCAACTAAGACTAAATCGGCGTCAAAACCCGGAGCAATTGCCCCTTTGTTGGCAATTTTATAAGCCTTAGCAACGGCTGCCGACATCCAATTAGCAACTTGCGCCACTGTACATCTTCCCTCTACTGCTTGCGTCAGCATCAAAGGCAAAGAAGTTTCGACTCCCGGCATTCCAGACGGCGTATTCGGATAATCTTGAGCTTTTTCTGCTAATGTATGCGGCGCGTGGTCGGTGGCGATAAAATCAATTACGCCGTCGAGTAAAGCTTGCCAAAGTATTTCGTTATCGCGGGGCTCGCGCAAAGGCGGATTCATCTGAGCTAAACTGCCAATTTTTTGATAGGCGCTGGTATTTAACAACAAATGCTGCGGCGTAACTTCTGCTGTCACCCAACTCGGTTTTTCCTGGCGCAACAACTCAGCTTCATCCCCAGTTGAAAGGTGCAGAATGTGCAGACGGCGCTGATATTTATTAGAAAGTTTTAATGCTAGCTGAGTTGCCAATAAAGCTGCTTGATTGTCTTGAATTTGCGAGTGCACGGCAACATCGGAAATCCCGGCAAATTCCTGACGCCTCTGGTTGATTCTAGCTTGGTCTTCTGCGTGTACAGCAATTAGTCGATCGCCTGCAGCAAAAATCGCCTCTAAAGTTGCTTCTCCATCCACCAACAACTGCCCGTGCATCGAACCCATAAACACCTTAATTCCGGGAGTCGGATTCGCATTCAACAAATCCGGCAAATTCTCCGGCGTTGCACCAATAAAAAAGCCGTAGTTCACCAAACACTTCTCGGCAGCGCGACTTAGTTTATCATCTAAGGCAGCTTGGGTTGTGGTCAGAGGTCGCGTATTCGGCATTTCCAGAAACGATGTCACGCCGCCTTTAGCGCAAGCACAGCTAGCGGTAAATAAGTCTTCCTTGTGTTCTAAACCCGGTTCCCGGAAGTGTACCTGGGGATCAATTACTCCGGGTAACAGAGTTAAGCCTTTGGCATCTATTTCTCGATCGCCAGATTCGACAATTTCCGCAGCAACTTGGACAATTTTGCCATCGCATATTTGTACATCTCCTACCAAAAACTCACCATTGGGCAAAAGAATGCGAGCGCGACGGATTAACAAACTTGATTGGGTAGTCATAAGATATCCTTAATTCAGTAAACAGCGTGCTAGCATGGAAGCATTATTAAGTTTATAATTCGTATCCAGCTCAGTCACTACAATACCCTATGACTCGTCTAGACAAGTCAGCCGACGAAAAACCTCCGCAAGACACCGAAAATCCTTGGATCGAAGGAATTAAGACGATCGGCTTAGCAGCATTCTTAGCCTTTGGTATCCGCACCCTGGTTGCCGAAGCACGCTACATTCCCACCGGCTCGATGCTCCCAACCCTACAAATTAACGATCGATTAATTATAGATAAGGTAAGCTATCGATTCCAAGAGCCCCAGCGAGGAGATATTATCGTATTTATGCCTCCTGACCAGGCTAGTTTGTGCACGGGAGAGCCACCACCGATCAAAGATGCCTATATCAAGCGAGTGATCGGACTTCCAGGGGACACTGTGGAAGTCAGAGAGGGAAAAGTTTTTATTAACAAGCAGCCGCTACAGGAAAAATATATTGAAGAAATTCCACAGTATCCCTACGGGCCTGTAGTTGTAGCCCCAAATTCTTACTTGGTGCTCGGCGACAACCGCAACGCAAGCTGTGACAGTCATTACTGGGGCTTTGTACCCAAGCAAAATATCATCGGTAGGGCAATTGTGCGTTTTTGGCCACTCAACCGCACAGGTTCGATCGATCCCACGCCCATTTATCCCGCTAAAAATTAGCTCTAACGGAACCAAGAAGGCCAATTCAATAATAGCAATGATTTGGGTGATTAAGAACATCCTAATCGTCTTGCCAGTTGTTATACAAAACGCTAGGGATATTAGATCCCCGACTTCTTCAAGAAGCCGGGGATCTAAGGTGACTGACTGGATAAAATCTAAAATCTAAAATCTAAAATCTAAAATCTAAAATCCCCTGACGTTTCGCGATCGAGAACTTTTACAACTTTGTTATACATATCCTCAGCTTCTTGCTGCGAATTGCCAATACTCGTCACTCCCAATTTGCCAAACTCCGACAAACAACCCATTAAATGAAACACACTGCCCGTCTCAGTACCGCTGTCAAAGTGCAGTTGATTGTCAGCAATAATATCCATCAAATCGTTCGGTAATAATCCCCGATAGCGCTCTTTTTTCAAATTGTCCGAAGCCACATAATATTTCGGACGGCCCTGCTGGCTGTAAAATAATCCGGTAGTACGCTCGTACCGACCGTTTGTTAACAGTTTCAAAGCCATAAACGGATGAGTTGTGCCTCCTTTACGTAAGTTAATTTCTATTGCTTGAAGATCCCATTTCCCATCGGATTGCTTTACAGCGAGAAAATCTACTCCAAATCTCTCTAAAGCACCTTTTTTAGCTAAGTTTTGCCCGACTTTCCATCCCAATTCTTGCAACGCCAGCCGGTAAGATTCGTCCGCCGGAAATCGGCAACCCAAGAAAATTTGGCCGTCTGGGCCTCCTAAAATCTGGTCGTGAGTGGAGAGAATTTCTACTTCGCCACTGGGGACAATTCTGCCTTGAACACTGGGCGAGAACTTTTCTTCTCCTTCAATAAATGCTTCGGCAATGGCCCCTAATTCGGGAATCCGGCTGCTGAAATTTTCCCAGGTTTCGCTTGTTGCTTGAAAGCGCAAATTATGGAAGTGAGCGCCAATTGCCTTCGCTCTTTCTTTAGGCGCTTTACCTGCGAGGGAATTCAGATGTAAAATTGCATTTCCTTCCCCCGAAAAACCTTCATTTAACTTAATTACGATTCGTTGCAAATGCGGCTGCCTTTCCCACAACTCGGCCGCCGCTTCCGCTAAATCTTCCGCATTCCAAACCAACTCGGAACCGTCAGGATAAGGCACGCCACATTCTTTAAAAATTTGCCTGCTACCGCTTTTTGTTCCCCAGTATAAAAGATCGGGATCGCTAGCCCACAAAGGAATCCCCAATTTAACAGATAACTCGCGTTCTAAGGGCGTCGAGTTATAACAAACCATATAAGATTTTGTCGGCCGCACTGCTTGACGAATGCGCTCCATCAAGCGAGGACGATCTAAAATTTTCTGGGTGAGGGATTTGGCAGAAGCATCGTAAGCACTGAACAGCAAAAGCCGATCGCGCGCGTGAGAAAATGGAATTCCCGGCAGCAATTGCAGGTAATAATCCACAATCATCGGGTGCAAGGGCTCCGAGGTAATGTAAATTAAGCGAGTGCGCGGATTTCGCAGGCGAATCAATGAAAATAAATGCCGCTCTTCGTAGTGGTAAGCCCCCTCAACTTTCTGCATTTCTTGCTGATCTAAGCTGAGAGAAGGAATGATAATAATGTCACAATCTCCGCTGTCAAATTCTTCGATAGCTCGCCAACGTTCGCGTAATTCTGTCTGAAGATTGCGAAACTTCTGCGCGGATTCGGAAGATGAATTATTTAACTCTTGCATTGCTTTTTATCCTAAGTATTCAAATAATTATTGCTGATGATGTCGGGTGTGTCAGCCCCAATACTTGAGACAACTGACAGAGTTTTTTTGTCTGACTACAATTCTAAATCTTATACCAATTATTAAAACGAACAGTAGGGACTTAGGCCTTGCCGTGTCCCGAATCCAGGCGCCGGAGACGGCAATGCCCATAGGTGTCAACTTAAGCTTGAAAGCCTTGATAAATCTCGTTTTTACCTGAGTCCAGATCCCCCTAAATCCCCCTTAAGAAGGGGAGTAGGGGTTGACTTAAAGAGGCTTCCTGTCCTCCCCTTCGTAGGGGCGGTGCCCCCGTGCCCGCCCGCTCGCTAGGGGGGATCTGGCCTTAATAGTCAAACAGCCATCTATAACTAGGTTTGACGTTAAGTTGACACGCCTTGGGCTCTTGGAGTGTCCCTACAGCTACTTTTCAGAATTGCTCTAAGAAGCTCGCCGCGCTCGAAAAAGTCTGGCATACTGCAATATTGGCTCTAAGCGGCGTTGATTTTGCTTGAGTGCCGAGATCAATTTTTCCGAAGGGCCCAACACCAGGGGAGCCGAATATTTGTTCAGCATCTCGATTTCTGGCGACTGGCTCAGCAGCATCAGCCGCACGTCTTTGTCGAGCAAATAACTCAGAGACAGCAAATCTCCCATGTTCGTAAAATCGTTGCCGCGATCGCTAATTACAATTGTATCTTTAATCGATCGGTTAGCTATCGCCTCTTTGTTAATAATTTTCGCAACTTCAGCATTAAAATAGCTCAAGTCTTTGCTCCACCAAGTATCAGAAAAAGCGCTGACAGTACAGGATGCTATACTTGCTGTAAATACCAAGGCTAAAATGACTTGCCAAAACCGCTGCTGAGTTTTCACGTTACTGGCGATCAAGTAAGCAACTGCTAGCTGCACTCCCGGAAAGCAGGAAATCAGATAACGGCTGACGGCGGAACGTTTGCCGCCTAGGATTATATCCGGTAATGCCAGTATCAAAAAAGGTACAAAAATTGATGTTACAATAAATAGCCAAGTTGAACTGCTAGTGCGGCGGCAGATTGTGTAAATGGCTGCCACAATTAACAGCAAAAATGGCAATCTCAGCAGATAAGTCCAAATATTATCAAACCCGAAGTCGAAGTCAAAAAATAAAGCTGTAAAGCTGAGTGTCCACAATTTGACAAGATACAGCCAACCCGGAGATACTCGCGTCCAATCTGTCGTAGAGGAGGCACGTTCCAGGTTTGTCACCAGCACGTAAATCCAGGGGATATACAATATTAAAGCTGCTGTTACTGCTAAAAAAAATTGGGAATTAGTTACATGACCTCGCAATTTTGTTTTTTTGACAAACAACCAGTAATAAATTATAAAAACTCCGTGTCCGATGAGTGTTAAACTGAAGAAAGGGTGAGTGTAGAAACCAAGAGCGATCGCCAGCGAGTAAAATACCCAATTTTGCCAACCCCGCAACCGCACTGCTCTCAGCAGCAGCCAACTGCTGCCAAGAACTGTGGCTGTCAGCAAACTGTACTGTCTTGCTGTCTGAGCAAACAATATGTCAAAGGGTGATAAAGCCAAAAGTGCTGTTGCTAATAACGCAGCCAAATTCGAGGCGAAAAGTTCCTGAGCTAAAGCGTACATCAAAGGCAGCGACAGCAAACTCAATATTGCTGGCAAACTGCGCGATGCTGTTAGAGAACTGCCAAATTGCTGCATCCACCAACGAGCCATGAGAAAGTATAAAGGCGGATGCTGCGGGTCTTCTAGTGCTAAAGAACGAATTGTGTCTGCTTCTGTACTTCCCGGTTTAATCCGCTGATATTTTTGCAATTGTGGTGCGGGAACAATCCGGTTTTGGAATAGTTCGTCGTCGATTTCTTGGCGGGTGAAACCAGCGGCGCGGATTGATGTGTAAGCTTCGTCGTGCCAGTAAAGTTTGCGATCGATCTCAAAAAACCGAAATCCGATACCTAGTAAAATGCCGATCGCCAATAAGTTCATCAGCCAGCGGGAATTTTTGGTATTTACAGATGTGTCTTGATGTGTTGTAGATCCCATGCTTGTCCTAATTGTGGCGATTACTTGTTACCAGGCTCTGGCTGGTAACACAGATCCGGAGGCTCTGCCTCCAATTTTAATGTAAGCTTTTCGAGGCAGAGCCTCGCTTACATCGGTTCCCCGACAGAGCCTGGGAACCAGTTAAATATCTTCTACATCTTGGGCATTCTGAAGGCGGGAGCAGGCTGAACTACCCCAAAATCAAGAATCTTCAACCAAATGCTCCCAGAACCTCCAGACCCCAAAAATAACTGCTAACATACGTGTTGTACAGTTAATCAACAAGCTCCGCAAGGGGTCTACCCGCGTACCGCAAATGGCAAAAAAAGAAGCGTCTATAAAAACTTCCACTGAAAACTCAGAAAAGCAAAAAGCCCTAACTTCCGTACTTTCCCAAATCGAGCGCAGCTTTGGCAAAGGCGCGATCGTCCGATTGGGAGACTCCACTCGCATGAGGGTAGAAACCATTCCCACCGGAGCCCTGACACTGGACATTGCTTTGGGCGGCGGTTTGCCAAAAGGTCGAGTTATTGAAATTTACGGCCCGGAAAGTTCCGGTAAAACCACTCTAGCTCTCCACGCGATCGCCGAAGTCCAAAAATCCGGCGGTATCGCAGCCTTCGTCGATGCCGAACACGCCCTCGATCCCACCTACGCCTCAGCTTTAGGCGTCGATATTGAAAATCTCTTAGTTTCCCAGCCGGATACCGGCGAAATGGCCCTAGAAATAGTCGATCAACTCGTGCGTTCCGTCGCCGTCGATATCGTAGTAATTGACTCCGTAGCCGCCCTCGTCCCCCGCGCCGAAATCGAAGGCGACATGGGCGACTCCCACATGGGTTTGCAAGCGCGTTTGATGAGCCAAGCTTTGCGGAAAATCACCGGCAACATCGGCAAATCCGGCTGTACCGTCATTTTCCTCAACCAATTGCGGCAGAAAATCGGCATAACTTACGGCAACCCGGAAACAACAACCGGCGGTAACGCACTCAAGTTCTACGCCAGCGTGCGGCTTGACATTCGCCGCATTCAAAGCTTGAAAAAAGGTACAGAAGAATACGGCAACCGCACGAAAGTTAAAGTTGCTAAAAATAAAGTTGCTCCGCCTTTCCGTATTGCCGAATTTGACATTGTATTTGGCAAAGGCATTTCTACTTTAGGCTGTCTGACTGACTTGGCCGACGAAATGGGAGTAATTCTGAAAAAAGGTTCTTGGTATAGCTACAACGGAGAGAACATAGCTCAAGGACGAGACAAAGTGATCCAGCACATGGAGAAAAACATCGATTTCAAAAATGAAATTGAGGAGCTAGTTAAAAAGAAACTTGAGACTGGTGCTGTGGTTTCTGCTAATTCTGTCGCTCCTGTTGAGGTAGAGGATGTAGATGATGTAGAGGATGTAGATGATGTAGATGAGGTAGATGATGTAGAAGATTTGGACGAAGAAATCTAAGTTTTTTAGTCCTCAATTATTACTCCTTTACTGGTTGTTTACTCGTGTTACTCGTTACTTTCACAAAGAACGAAAGTAACGCTCAACAGCGACAAGCGAGCCTCGAATTTAATTTTCGCTCGGCTTCGGCTCGCTTGTCGCTTAAATGGGTTAAGAAGCACAGCCCGTAAACCAGTAAACCAGTAATATCAATTCCGGCTGCACCGGAATGATATAAACCAGTAACACAGCCATAGAACCAGTAAATTGACCGGACATCATATGAGATCGGGATTGCCGAATATATTGCGGATTGGTATACTTGTACAGTAAGTAGTACAAATGTCAAGTAGATGAATATTGTTTCTTTTAGCGAAGCGAGAAATAACCTCAAGGCTGTTTTAGACAGAGTAGTGGAAGATACGGACTATACCATCATCACTAGACGGGATGCGGAGGATGCCGTGGTGATGTCGCTAGAGTTCTTTAATAGTTTGCTGGAAACAGTTCATTTACTCAAATCTCCCACCAATGCTGCCCATTTGGAGCGTTCTATCGCTCAGTTTAAGCAGGGGAAAGTGGTGGAGCGACATTTGTTGGATGACTAGAAAGTTAGCATGGACGGATGAGGCTTGGGGCGATTATTTATATTGGCAAGGGCAAGACAAGAAAACGTTAAAACGAATTAACAAGCTAATTGAGGCAACAATCCGATTGCCGTTTGAGGGGATCGGAAAGCCAGAACCACTGAGGGAGAATCTGGCTGGTTTTTGGTCGAGGCGAATTGATGATACGAATCGATTAGTTTATGGTATGGATGACGAGGATCTAACGATTATCTCTAGTCGATACCACTATTCTGATTGACATCCTCCTTGGCAGGCTGTAGCTATGGTGCGACGTTTTTGTTTAACAGGAAAGTCGGCGATTCTTTGAGCAGTTTAATTTTAATGTTATGACCAGGAATTTCTTGATGCTACCCGCCACGTGATTTATCCGTGGAATCAATCCCAAATCGAAAATCGAAGATCCTCAAGCCCCCGCATTTATCCGTGAGGTTGCCTCTAAAATCTAAAATCTAAAATCTAAAATCGATTGACGCAATACGCTTGGGTTAGTGCTAAAAAAACCGATCGTGCGTAGGTTGGGCCCGTGGAACGAACCCTCCGTTTCACTCCGCCCAACATTTTCGCTACAATTTTCCTTAACTGAATCGTATTGACTTATAAACAGGTTTATTCTTGAGAAAATCCTGTGGAAAACAACCTGAATTATGAAAGGGATAAGCATATCGACGGTCTACATAACCCGTGCCTGGTAAAAACATTCCGTCCCCATCATATTCAATAACTTCCTGAACCATAAACCACGTAAAGTGATGCTCTATTCCAACAGAATTGTTTTCAAAATACTCCTTGTAAACTGGATTCATGTCTTTTGGTAAGCCGCGTGGCTCTGACAGCGGAACTGGGAGCATCTCATATTTGTAAAAATACTTCTCCTGGCTCCTTCCTTCTGCCTATTGCCTCAAAACTCCAATTTCTAGCTGGGCTGCTTTCATTGAGATCCTCCCTATTTACGAACACTTATTCAGGCATAGAAACTGGCTGAACGTATTGAGAATTAGCGCGCACATAACAGCCTTGTCTTGTCAGCAACCAGGGTTTACCGTTCGCCATCGTAATCGCATTTGCTCCCCTGAGTTCAGCAGCAATTGTATCTCTATCCGCGCGGTAAACTTGTTGAATTGCTCCGTTTGCGGTCTTGCGGCAGTTGAGTTGTCCATCTCGCGAGGTGACTCGCCAAGCAGGCCAAGTTACAAAACCATTTGTTGGACTCGACCAAGTATTAGCATTGCTAGAAGTATAGTCGCCACTTGCATTAGGACGCGGTAAAGCTTCGACTAAATTTACTTTAAATGTCTGGCCAATAGAAGGACAATTTTCTCCTGCTTTCACCTTCCAAGTAACTTCGGCTCCCAATTGGCTGCTTCTTCCAACTTGACGCCTGACAATGGCAATATCTCCAGAACAAACAATTTTTCTGCCAGGGCCGGTCGCACTGTCTTTGAAAGTTCCATTGTAATAGTAAGAGCCTGCTGCTCCTTCGGAACGGGTAATTTGAATGTTGCCCAAAAATTCCCGATTGCCTACTTTGGTTAAGTAAAAACCGCTGCGATTGTTTCCTTTTTCTGACAAGTTTAAAGTAGTTTTACCGTTAGGATTAACATAAGTGGTAGCGCTAGCAGCAGCGCACCAAATCAATGACACAACTCCTGTGGATAACAAAATGGAAAGTTTTTTCATAGTAACACCTTGTATGAATCTCTACTTTATTTGTAGCTGTTGGTGAACATATTTGACCAGTCGCTCAAATGAGTGACACTCATTTGAGCGGCATTCTAACGACATAGGGGCAATCGCCCATGATGACCACTACAAATTCGGCAACCACGGGGGATTGGCACTACTGCGTAATGCCGAAAAATCAACTCTGCATAACTTCACCTTACTTCAGCTCCCTTCTACTCTCTTCACTTGTATGCACCTGCATCACGAGGCCTGCAAGCTTCAACTTCTGACTCATTGCAGGTTCTAATAATTAGCAGCAGAATAAATTTATATACGTAAGTAAGGGAGTTCCAATCACCGCTAAATACTGTGGATTTTACGGGTACTTCCCGGTGGGTCAAGTGGCGATTAGAAAAACTAGGGCGATTTTTACAGGTAGCAGATTTCAAATCTAAGAATCCTTGTAAAGAAATGTAAAAGCTCCTGATAGCCGATTGGTTTGACAGAAAGTACGATTTCTAAGCTGAGTCCGTAAAAAAAGTCGTCTTGATTCATCGCAAAAATGAACTTCACAAACACAAATTAAGTTTGCCAGAGAGTTAAATCATTGTTCGAGGGAGAATAAATCATGGCTGACGGTCAATTAGAAGTTATATTAAAGATTGCTCAAACAATTAATCCTCAAATTGAGAGCGATCGACACTTTGAAATAGACTTGGCAAAATTGCGCCAACTGCCAGCAGGAACATTAGGGTGCTCAGTGGCGCGATTTCTAGACGAACAAGGCTTTGAGCCGAGCGCATCGGGAGACTGGATTCAGCGAAACCACGGCGTTTAACCGGTTCTGACCGGTCTATCGGCTTCAACAGAAGATGAATTTATACTTCAAGCGTTTACTCGCGCTCAAGTATTTCGTCCTTCTTGTGCGATTTTAGTGTTAGTTGGACTGATCGGCGGCCAATGCGCGATCAGACAAATTATCAAAGGCTTAAAACATGGAAAATTAGCCACTCGGTTAATTAATTGGGACGTTCCATCTGATTGGGAAACTCCTTTATCTGAAGTTCGAGAGAAACTCGGAATTCTACCCTTAATTGATTAGATTTTAACTCGTTACCTCATTGCAAAAGTATGCAAAGCACAAGTTACAAACCGGAAATTAGCCTGAGTCCACGGGAAAGAGCGATCGCGCAATTAGTAGCCCAAGGCCTGCCAAACAAATGTATTGCCAAAAATTTAAATATCAGTCACTGGACGGTTGCTACTTACGTGAGGCGGATTTTTATCAAACTCGGTGTTTGTTCCAGAACTGCGATGATTGCACTGCTGATCCAAGAAAATTTGCTCTGGGACTGATAAATAAGTAGGGTGCGTCAGATATTAAGAACGGGCAAGATGCCCGTTCCACAAAAATTAAATGTTCTTGTGGAACGGGCATCTTGCCCGTTTTTATTTGCAAGCGTTAATTTTTTTCTATGCCAAAGCCAAAGAAGGAGAAGAATTTCTTAGAAAACTCAGCAATTCTCGATTCACCGTCTGCGGCGCTTCCTGCTGAATCCAGTGGCCGCAGTGAGGAACTAATTTCAACTTAAACGGAGCCGTAATTAATCTGTCTAAACCTTCTACAAGTTTGTGGCTCAAAAACGCATCTTCTTCTCCCCAAAGTACTAAAGTAGGCACTGTCACAGGTTCTAATTTCTGCCCCAAATTCCAAAGCCTCTGCGGATGAAACATCTGCCGATAATAATTGATAGCGGCGGCTAATACTCCCGGCTTTTCTAAAGCAGTCTGATAAATCTTAGTTTCCTCAGCGCTAAAAGCTCCTTTGCGAACAGCTTGTCCTTGGAAAACATTGTGAACAAAATCTTTCAAGTTTTGCCGGATCAACCATTCGGGAATGCCGGGAACCTGAAACGCCAAAACGTACCAACTGCGGCGGATTTGATCTAAATTGCTCGCCATTTCCTGCACGAATCGCTGCGGGTGCGGAGCGTTTAAAATTGCCAAGCGGTTGAGTTGTTCGGGAAATTTTTGAGCTAAGTGCCACGCAATCGCCCCTCCCCAATCATGACCTACAACGTGAGCTTTTGTATAACCGAGGCTCGCAATCAAACCGCGAATATCCGCGCTCAGCGTATCTAAATCATACCCGCTTTCCGGCTTATCGGAATCGTTGTAGCCCCGCAAATCCGGCACTACCACCTTGAAATGACGCGCTAAAGCAGGGATTTGATGACGCCAAGAGTACCAAAACTCTGGAAACCCATGCAGGAGAAGAACAAGCTCGCCTTCTCCTTGAGAAACGCAGTGCAGGCGAATGTTATTGGTTTCGACAAAGATGTGTTGCTGTTCGGAATCGAAAGAATTCATAGTGGGAAAGTTAGACTTATTTTCGGTCAGTACAGAACCCGCCGACTGGTAGCAGGCTAAAACGTCCCAATGGTGTTAATTTTTCTACTTTTATTGTAGCTGCTTTTCGATCCCCGCCGCTGCAATCTAATTAAACTTAAAACTTGTAAGGTTTTGGGGTGTCCTGTGTTTTAGGTGTAACTACTGAGTTCAAGTTTATCACCTTAAATGTATTGTTTTAACAGCGGCGCAGGCGATTCAATAATAGCACAATTTCGTCCGTTGCCGATCGCATTTTTGCAGCCGATAGGTCAGATTGATTGACAATAATGCTAAACACCAGCGGTTCGTAATTCGGAACTTCGATATATCCCGACAGCGCCGAAACTCCGCTCATAGTTCCTGTTTTTGCTTGCATAATTACGCGATTTGGTGTAACATTAAAGCGATTTTTCAAAGTGCCGCTCTTGCCAGCGATCGGCAGTGACTGGCGGTAAATAGATGCAGCAGGTGAATTGGCCATAAATCTCAAAGTTTGCACCAAGGCTTCAGGGCTAATTAAATTGTGGCGGGAAAGTCCCGAACCGTCCGCTAATATGTAGCTGTTTGGACTTACTCCTAATTGAGTTAAAGCGGTTTTTAACTCTTTCAAACCCATTTCACCTGTATCCTCTTGTGGCACAGGCATCTTGCCTGTGAGTGTTTGTGGCAGGGGAATCTTGTCTGTAACTTTCCCCAACAATCTCAATAAAACTTCTGCATAAAGATTGTTGCTTTCGCGATTAGTTTCTTTCACCAATTCCGCTAGCGGCGGCGATTCAACGGTCGCTAATTCTTGATTTAAATTGCGAGAAGCCGAGGCAACTAAAGCCTGTTTAACAGGAATTCCCTCCGCCGCCAGAACTTGCTGAAACTGCTGCAAAAAATTATTAGCAGGGTTGACAACTGCGACATAAGCTGATTCAGGTTCTGCACCAACTTTCAACTGTCCGCTGACTCGAATTATAGGTCGATCGAACTCCCTGCCAACTTCAATAAACTCGGATTCGTTTTGGGCGACTGTTACTGAATTGTTCTGAAGTTGCCACTGATTTGCCAGCTTTGCTTCGGCAAAAGTAACTTTCAGAGGTTGTCCGATCGCCTGTGGGGACAATAGAAGGTCGATCGCGTTTTGATTGAAAATTAAACTGTTAATTGGCGCTCCGTAGCCAGCTTGCGCGTCTTCCCATTCCCAATTCGGATTGACTGCACTGCCTTGAAAATAGCTGTCATCGCCAATCAATTGGTTAACTTGACTGATTCCCCGCTGCTTCAACTGCTGCGCCAAGGATTTCAACTGAGGCTCAGCAATGCTCGGATCTCCCCTGCCGGCCACGTACAAACTGCCATTTTCGCCGCTGTAAACCGATGTCTTAATCCGAAAATCTGCACCGAGTTTCTGTAAAGCAGCGGCTGTGGTTAGCAGCTTGGCATTTGATGCAGGAATAAAATATTTTTGGGCGTCGCGGCTGTAGAGAGTAGCAGTAGAAGATAGAGGTTGAATCAAAATGCCCCAGCGCGATCGGCTAAATTCGGGACGGTTGGCGATCGCATCTACTTGCGCCCCCAATTCCCCAGGACAAATATCCCCAGCAACCGCCGACGTTTGAGCAGCAACCGCCGACGGACGCCCCAGAATTAGGACTAACAAACTCAGCGCAATTCCTTTGATTTTCAAAGTGCCAGTTCCTTAACAATAACTATTAAAATTAGATGCGCCAGAGCTTGGAAGTTTCACCGAATTAAGTCCATACTAATAATAATAACGCGCATGAATTCTCGGATTAAACAGCGCCTCTACAGGTTTTCCCCCTTTGAGGTGCTCTTCCACAATTAACGGTACATCACTCGGTTTAACTCGACAATACCAAATTTCGTCCGGGGTAACTCGTACAGTCGGGCCAGTGGTGCACTGTCCCTGACAACTACAGGCCTCCACTTTCACCCCTGCAACTTGTTGAGCTTCAAAAGCAGCTAGCACTGCTGCTGAACCATTTTTCAGGCAAGATTGATACTGGCAAACCAATACACAGCGCGTTTCTGGTTGGGAGTCTGGTTTTCGGGCTGGAGATTCGGGCATTGGTAAGGATTTATCCGCTCTTTAATATATCTTAACAATCTTGTCAGGTCGATCGCTCGCCGGAAAGAGGCAAACGGCAGAATTTTATAGTGCGATCGAAAAAAACAGCAAAATTCTGGCATTCAAACTTTTTCCTTCTTTACTACCTTCAAACGAATCCCTTCGGCAGAGCTGCCTTTCTTCAGTCTGTGTCACGCTTTCCCTATATGATCGATAAGGAGAGATAACTCAATCAACCGCTAATCATGCCAAAAACAGTAGCCGATGTAATGAGCCGCGAGCCGATTTTGGCGCGACCCGAAATGCCCTTGAACGAAGCGATTAAAATTTTAGCCGAACGACGCATTAGCGGTCTTCCCGTCGTAGATGAGAATGACTTGTTGGTAGGAGTCATCTCCGAAACCGACTTGATGTGGCGGGAAACCGGCGTAACTCCGCCCGCTTATATCATGGTGCTCGACAGCGTAATTTATTTGGAAAATCCCTCTCGTTACGAGCGAGAACTCCACAAGGCTTTAGGACAAACAGTAGGAGAAGCCATGAGTACAGAGCCAGTTACCATCGGGCCCGACAAATCTGTCCAAGAAGCAGCCAAACTGATGCACGATCGCAGTATCCATCGATTGCCGGTGCTTGATACTGCGGGCAAAGTAATCGGCATCCTCACTAGGGGAGATATTATCCGATCGATGGCGGCGGAGTCTTAAATTAACTGTTGCAGTTCTAGGACGGTACCCGAAAATGAGTCGTGAAGCGAAGCTATCCCGTAGGGAATCGCTCCTTAAATCTCGTTCGCTTTTGGCAATTACCAATTACCAAATCTAAAATCTAAAATCTAAAATCTAAAATCCGATGAGCATTACCCCTGAGTCTGTCGAACAATTGCTGAATTCCGAGGATTTTGGCGAAAGGCTGCGAGCAGTCAACCAACTGCGGCAACTAGAACCCGCGATAGCCTATAAACTGATTCAAATTGCGATCTGCGACAACAACGTCCGGGTTCGCTACGCAGCAGTCAGCCAATTATCAACCCTCGGCACGCAGAATCTGCCGAACGCTTTAGAGGTACTGCGAAACTGCTTGAACAACGACCCCGAACCCGACGTGCAAGCAGCAGCAGCCGATGCTTTGGGCGCATTGAAATTAACCGATGCTTTAGAAGATTTGCAGCAAGTTTACAGCAGTACCTCTGAATGGCTGGTGCAACTGAGCATCGTTGCGGCTTTGGGAGAAATGGGAGATCCGAAAGCTTTTCCGATGTTAGAAAATGCCCTGACTTCTGAAAACGAATTGATCCAAACCATTGCCATTAGTGCATTAGGTGAATTGGGAGATAAACGGGCGCTGCCGCTGCTGCTTCCCTACACTTCCAATGCAGATTGGCAGATCCGTTACAGAGTCGCTCAAGCTTTGGGGCGGTTGGGCGGTGCAGAAGCACAGACAGCTTTGGAAATTCTCGCCAAAGATGAGGTTGAGCAAGTTGCTCAGGAGGCTAGAGGCGGACAAGAAAATAGTTTGAAATCTTGAGATTGCTTTGGCGATCCGGAACAACCCTGCGCGGTTGTGAATTTTGAATTTATTTAGAATTTTTTGTGATGATTCTACTAAAAACTTAGTTTGCGATCGCACACAGAATTCAGAAACCCGGTTTCTTCCTATATTTGTCGTTCCTGTCCGCAAAACTCGTAGAAACCGGGTTTCTAGCCAGCCAGCCAGCAGGCTTGGTGGGTAGCGTAAACCTTACTAATCAGGAAAAATCTAAAATCTAAAATCTAAAATTGTCTTGATGCCACGGGCGATCGCGAATTCCTTGAAAACTCTCCTCAAAGTCGATCGCACTCTTCCCTTTCCCAACCAGAGCCGGTATCTTGACATCCGCACTTTGAGAACAGCTATAATCAAAATAGATAAAGCAGCGGCAGGGACTAAGACAATTATTAAATTGTACCCAGCCAGCTAGCGATCGGGGAAACTATCGTTAAGACGGTAAGCAATCTACCAGCAAAACCAAGTCTTAAAACTGTTTATCATCCCCATGCTTGAACACCTACAAAATTCCGGTTCTCAGTCTTTGGACATTTTAACAGGAGAGCGATCGGCCTCTCAAGTCGCACCACCTTCAACCAATCAAAACTTTATTTATAGAGTTTTAGAGCTTACTAACATAGCAGGGTAAGCGCATCTTGTCAATAACGAGGGGTTTTAGGACAATAACTCGGCTTTATTGTTGTTTATTGAGAACGGCTTTTCCACCTATAGCGCTTTTGTCTCTACTCAAACGCTATATACGGGAATGTAGAAATTAGATGCGCTTACCCTGACTAACATAGAACGCAGCAAATTAGGTTTGTCCCCCCTAACCTTAAATACTCAGTTACTAAATGCGGCGGAAAATCACACCCAAAACATGGCACTGCAAGACTTCTTTTCCCATATCGGAAAAGATGGTTCGTTATTAGGAACCCGGATTACTGCAACGGGCTATAAATTCTCAGCGGCTGCTGAAAACATCGCTGCTGGATCTTCTACACCCGAACAAGTTGTATCATCGTGGATGAACAGCAGCGGCCACCGGGCTAACATTATTAACCCCAATCTCAAAGAAATTGGCATCGGTTACTATTTCTTAGCCGACGATACTGGCACAGAAAATTTCAATCACTATTGGACGCAGGTTTTTGCGACTTCTCTTGACGGTAGTGTCAATCCCGCACCGACACCGACTCCCACACCGACTCCGACACCAACTCCCACACCAACTCCTACTCCTACTCCCAACACATTAGTATCGATTACTTCGCCAATACCCAATGCTATAGGGGACGGCAGCCCGACAACAGCACCCAAAAATACAGCCAGCGACGGCAATTATTTCCTATCAGATAGTGCCGATAGTCAAATACCGCAAAATGCTGCGGAATTGCCAATTTTTGCCCTTTCCGGCAAAGACAATCTCACCGGGGGAGAAGATGTTGATAGCATTAATGGGATGCAAGGTGCCGATACAATTAATGGCGCAGGCGGCAATGACAGCTTATCCGGCGGCAAAGAGTCGGATTCAATTGATGGCGGTGTGGGCAATGATTTTATCAGCGGCAACAACGATAACGATCAACTAATCGGATCTGACGGTAACAATACTATTCGCGGCGGCAAAGAAGATGATGTCTTGATGGGCGGTAACGGATCTGATTTGTTGGCGGGCGATCGCGGGCAAGATATTCTGACGGGCGGTGGTGGAAATGATACGTTTATCTTAGCAGGAGGTTTGTCTGCTACGGCTACTTTAATTAGTGCCGATGTAATTGTCGATTTTGGGGCTGGGGATAAAATTGGTTTGACTGACAGTATCGGATTTGCCAACTTGACTTTTGAAGCTGTGAGTTTGCAGTTGGATGGAGGCGCAAGTGTCGCTTCTACGGCGATTAAGTCGGGCAGTAATTATTTAGGAATCGTGCAGGGTGTCAGTCAAAGTCAGCTTACATCTTCTGTTTTTGTTAACGCCTAAAAAACAGCATATCGAGATTCCCGACTTTTTGGAGAAGTCGGGAATCTAAAAACAAGAGCGCTTTAGTGGTTCAGCTTAAAATGTGGGTGGCAAGAGGGATAGATGCTGCATCAGACTCAAACGACTCGTTTAGCAGTTTGGCGATCGTGTCAGCGTTAGCAGGGCGACTGAAGTAAAACCCTTGACCTTCATCGCAGCCTCGCGCTTGCAGGTAGTCACGCTGCTCCTTGGTTTCAATGCCTTCTGCGGTGATCGTTAACCGCAGACTTTTTGCCAGAGCAATGATCGCATCAGTAATGGTGGCGCTGTCCGGGTTAGACAGTACATCTTGGACAAACGATCGATCGATCTTGAGCATATTAACCGGAAACCGTTGCAGGTAGTTGAGGGAAGAATAACCTGTGCCAAAGTCGTCTAGGGCGAGGGACACGCCAAGTTCTCGCAGTTGCGTTAAGGTTTTGACCGATCGCTCAATATCAGTCATCAAGGCACTTTCAGTCACTTCCAGTTCTAAATACGCAGCTTCGAGTTCGGTCTCGGCCAAAATTTGGCGAACCATCTCAACCAGATTCGTTTGCTCAAATTGTCGAGCCGAAAGATTCACCGAAATCCGCAGGGCTGGCAGCCCAGCCAGTTGCCAGCGACGGTTTTGAGCGCAAGCCGTTCGCAAGATCCATTCACCAATGGGCACGATCTCGCCATTGGCTTCGGCGATCGGAATAAATTTTGCCGGAGAGACCAAACCCTCTGTAGAATGCTGCCAGCGAACCAGCGCCTCCGTTGCTGTCACCCGTCCGCCGTGCAGGTCAATCAGCGGTTGATAGTAAACCAGTAGTTCGTTACGCTCCAGCGCTCCGCGCAGGCTATTTTCTAGGGCCAGTCGCTCCTGTAACTGAACGTTCATTTCGGGTGAATAAAACTGATAGTGACTCCGCCCTTGCTGCTTTGCCTGATGAAGTGCGAAGTCGGCTTGCTGAAGAAGTTTCTCTACAGAATTCGTATTTTCTAGATGGTTCAATGTAATGCCAAGACTGGCGGTGATGTGGATCGGGTGGCCCTTGATAGAGAAAGGTTTGGTCAGCGTACTCAGCAGCAGTTGGGATAGCTTGACCACACTCTCCAGCGAGGGGAGTTCGCTGCGAGCGATCGCAAACTCACCGTCGCCCAAACGCGCCAAGACATCTGACCCATCCATGCACTGTACCACCCGTTGGGAAACGGCCCTAATTAGTAAGTCGCATATCCCAGGCTCCAACGCATGGCGTATCCCTGTGAAATCATCGATACCCAATACCAGCACTGCGACCAAGGATGAGTGATTTTGAGATCGGGTTTGATTCACGCGATCGCAGAATAAGTCACGATTTGGCAATCCAGTCAGTTCATCGTAGTGGGTAATGTAATGAATTAATTCATCTAGTTTGTAAAGCGTTTGTGAGGAATTTGCCATCAGCGTACCGACTTCATCAGTAAACTCTGTGGGTAAGTTCGGCAATGTTCTTGTATCGAAGTAGTTTTGTAGAGCCTCCGAGGTTAAGATTATCGGAACCAGGAGGTGGCGTAGCGTATAAAGCGTTGCTCCCGTACCCGCTAATGTCGCCAGCAGAGCAATCACCAGAACCCGGACTGATGTCTCTACAGAGTAAGCGTTTGAGGTAAGAAACCAGACCATTAAGGTTAGCAAAGGAACGTGCGTGCCTAAAAATGCAACCAGCATAATTTTGGCAGTGTAGCTTTTCTTCAGCCAGGGGAGATGCGCCAAGGATGAGTATAGGTTAAGGTTACGCTTTGGTTGCATAGGACTCGGTTTGAAATTTCAACGTGGGTAGAGTATCCGTCTCGTACTAGGTGCGTTGGCTTCAGAAACGGCTTTTTTAACTAAGGAGCGAGCGCCAAACAACAAATATATACACTGACCCTAATCGCCTTGTTCAACAACGTCAGTGATCCACGCCACAAATCACCGAACTTGACTTTTTTGAAAGCTACAAAGTAGATCGAGCTTCAGCTTTTAGTCTGCTACTGATAACTAATGACTAATGACTAATGACTAATAACTAAATTACTAAAAGGGGAACTATGAAAAAAGTAGCCGTGTTTGGCAATACTGGAGGCGGTAAATCAACTCTAAGTAAGAGATTATCGGAAATTACTGGTTTGCCACTTTACATCTTGGATAAGATTCAATATCAATCTGGGGGCGCTGAGGTTCCCTATGAAGAATATAAGCGTACCCACGATCACATTTTGGCTACTGACCGATGGATTATTGACGGGTTCGGTTGCATGGAAACTCTCTGGCCGCGACTCAATGAGGCGGATAGTCTGGTTTATGTCGATCTACCCCTATACGTGCATTTCTGGTGGGTGACTAAACGGCTGATTTCAGGTAGCTTGATACCGCCAGAAGGCTGGCCTGAAAACAGTCCGATATTGAAGAGTTCAATTAATAGTTACCGCGCTCTTTGGTTGTGTCACAAGTATTTGACTCCCAGATATCGCGAATATGTCGATCGCACTCAAAATACCAAAAGTGTTTATCACATCAGATCCACTAAAGAGATTTCACAATTTTTGGAATCGATATCGCAAATGACAGTTGACAACTGAAGGGGGAATGGGGCATGGGGAATGGGGCATGGGGCATGGGGCATCATCGCCGAAAGGCATTGTGCTAACAAATCACCACTCACTAATAATTAATGACTGATGACTAATGACTGCTGACGGTGCAGACTAATGACTAATTGATGCTACAGCCGATCGCAAATTCCCTTTAAACTCTCCCAAAATTCGATCGCACTCTTCCTTCTCCAAACCAGTCCAGTGCATCATCAAAGCTAATTTAACCGACTTGCCGCTTTTTTCGAGCAAAAAACCCGCCTCATCCCGGTTCAAATCAGTCAAATCCTGCAACATCCGCACAGCCCGATCGCGCAATTTCTTATTAGTCACCGCCACATCAACCATCCGATTGCCGTAAACCTTCCCCAGCTTCACCATTACCCCAGTCGAAATAATATTCAAAGCCATTTTTGTCACCGTGCCCGCTTTCAAGCGCGTCGAACCCGCCACTATCTCCGGGCCAACCAACAACCGAATATCAACATCAGCCTCAAAATTCACTTGTTCCACAGGTACGCAGGCCATAAACACAGTCTTCGCCCCCCGCTGGCGTGCCGCCTGCAAAGCGCCCGCCACAAAAGGCGTCGTACCCCCAGCCGTAATCCCGACAACTACATCTAAGTTGGTAATGTGACGGTGGGCGATCGCCTCACCCCCATCCTCAGCCCGATCCTCCAAATCCTCCGAACTCCGCACCAAAGCCCCCGCACCCCCGGCAATTATGCCCTGTACGAGTTCTGGCGGCGTGCAGAAGGTGGGAGGACACTCGGCGGCATCCAGCACCCCCAAACGCCCGGAAGTACCCGCACCGACGTAAAACAGGCGGCCTCCTTGACGCAGAGACTCGGCTGCAATGTCGATCGCATGGGCTAAATCTTCGCGGGCGCGGGCGATCGCGCTTAAGGTTTGGGCGTCTTCCCGGTTGAACAAGTCCACTAATTCGATCGAACTGAGTTGGTCTAAATTCTCGCTGTTGGTATTCACCTGTTCAGTCAGCAGATGGCCCCGTTCTTCTAAATTTTTCATGTTTTTTGATGAGTCATTAGTCATTGGTCATTGGTCATTGGTCATTGGTCATTGGTCATTAGTCATTAGGTGTACAAAATAGGGTACGCATTGCCTGCCCGCTGGTGAGCTTGGTGAAGTCGTGACTCAAAGGCTCGAAATTTCCGGTTCTGGCGATCGGGTAAATCTACTTCCGAGAGAGAGGCAATTACCCATTACCCATTACCCATTACCAATAACTGCTGACTAATGACTAATGACTAATGACTATTACAAAAGTCCTTCGAGTCGGCGGCGAATAGAATCCAGTTCGTTTTGGGAAACCTCAGAATCCGGATCGGGATCTGGTTTGGACTCCGGCTGCCACTGAGTCTGTGTTACATTGTCTTCTGGCGGGATCGCCAGCGCGCCCGCGGGCACAAGTTCCCAATCATAATCAACACTGTTGCAGAACTCCTTAATTTCCTCATCGTCGATCGCCTCGACAGCGGGTTCGGGAAAATCCTGAGCTTCCAACATCACGCCAAAGCGGGTGGCGTCGTCTTCTGACTCAAACATCAGAACTTTATTGCGATCGCCGAGTTGAATGGTATGAATTCCCTCATTCTCGGTGCGGGCATTGAAGAGTAAGACGAACACTCGCATAAGTTTTAAAGACCTTCTTAACCACCGTTTTTTTATCTTAGGAGCGATCGTGCGATTTTAGATTTTAGATTTTAGATTTTAGATTGACTGTCGGTTTTAGGTGGTGTTGCGTGTTTTGATTAAGTTCGCTAAAGGTTTCTGGAGTCTACCCTGGAGGGGGACGTGTTTAGATTTTAGATTTTAGATTTTAGATTGACCACCGAGCCTGCACTAGCGGGATCGAGAGGATTTAGGGGAGTTGGAGGACTTGGTATTAGGTGGTGTTGCGTGTTTTGATTAAGTTTAGTAAAGGTTATTGGACTCTGCCCCGGAGTGGGACGTGAATCTTGAAATTCGATCCTCTGCTGCAAGCTTCGCTAACGCCCGATCGGCACTTCCGACCTCACTTGTGAGTCTACCAAAGGCAGAAGCCACCCAGGCGAATCACAGAAATTATACCTGTCTAAAATCGGCTGATTCCCTTAATTCCTGAATTCTCTGATTTCTGAGAAACACCCATGACTAACTCGGACGATAACAAAAATCAACTCGCACCCCGCCCCCACCGCCGCTGGTGGCGTCTGCTGCTGCTTAGCGGTACGGGATTGGGCCTTATCGCCTTGGTTGGGGCGGCGGTAGGATACCAGTGGGTGCGGGAAAAGTTAGCTCCTTTGGTGGAAACTGAAGTTAGTCAGTTGCTGAAGCGGCCTGTACAACTCGGACGTTTGGAGGGATTTTCTCTGACAAGTTTGCGGTTTGGTCGATCGACTTTACCTGCAACTGCTACCGATCCCGATTATGCTTCTACAGAAGCAGTTAAAGTAAAGTTTTCGGTTTTGCAACTGCTGTTCACCCGCACTCTCAAATTAGATATTACTTTAGTTAAACCCAACGCTTATATCGAACAGGATGCTCAAGGCCGATGGGTTAATCTTCCCACTGCAGAGCCAAAATCTCCGGGTTTATTTAAAACAGAAGTTGAAGCAATTCGAGCTGAAAATGCCAGGGCGCTTTTGGTGCCGAGTCCCCCAGTCGGACAGAAAAGTTCGGCTCCGATTTCTGTAAATTTGAAAAATGGCAGTGCTCTATTTCGCGACCAAAATCAGCGCGTTCTCTACGAAGTAAACGGTCAGTTTACTAACAGCGATAATTTTATTATAAAAGCGGATTCTCTGTTACCTGCTGCTCAAACTAACGTGCAGTTGCAAGGTCAAAACTTGCCTTTGCCCGACCTCGCTCGCTTGCTAAGACTTTCCGGTATTTCTTTACAAAAAGGTCTGGCTAATGGAAATTTGACCGTGCAATTGCGAGACAATAAAGTATCGGAAATTACCGGAGCGGCTAGTTTTGGAGGAGTGCAAGCGAGTATTCGTCCGCTGAAACAAATCATACAAAATAGCAGCGGTCAGTTGCGGTTTCAGGGAACTAATTTGATTGTGGATAGTCTGGCCGCTAATTACGGTTTAATTCCGCTGAGAATAGCAGGAACAGTTGCCACGGGAACTAATTTTAATCTCCAACAAGCTAGCTTCAATCTGATAACTAACGTGCAACCAGTCGCTTTGGCAAGTGTTGTCAGTACGGTGGAAACAGAGTTAGGGCAAAAAGTAGTATTACCCGTGGCTGTGGCGGGGGAAGTGAAGGCGGATGCCAAGCTGACTGGAACAGTTGCAATGCCTGTGCTGACAGGTACGATCGCCTCGACAAAACCCGCTACGGTCGATCGACTGCAATTAAACAATATTAGCACTAATTTCAAATTGGAACGCGGGAGAATGGCTCAAAGCCCAACTCCTAATTCTCAATCTTCTCTTCCCCCGTTTTCCTCTTTAGCTTTGACTTTGAGCGATATTTTGGTAGTGCCTGCAGCGGGGGGTAAAATTGGCGGCAAAGGTGAAGTTGATATTGCTTTAAAAAGTAAGAATTCGCCATCTGGTTTGGTGTTTGACTTGCAAGCCGAAAACTTGCCCGCAGATAATCTCGCCCAAATTTACGCTCTCCCCATTCCTGCTACTGTTACAATTGGCAGTGTCTCCGCCAAAGCTCAAATTTTCGGCCCGTTAGACAACATTCAAGCGAGAGTTCAATGGCAAGCACCGCAAGGGACTTTCCCCGCTGCGGGCGAAATTCGAGCCGCAAGGAATTCGGCAGATTTGCAAAATACGGTTGTGAAAATTGGCGACGCTTCTGTTAACGTGGATGCTGCGCTAAAAGACCGTCAATGGCAAGCTTTGATCGAGGGCGATCGCGTGGATCTCAACAGTTTGCAGCAAGTCGTACCTGAGCTTAATTTGCCTCCTGAACTAGCGGGTTTGTTCAGCGGAACCGTCGAAGCAGCAGGAAGTCTGGACGATTTAAGTTTAAATGCGATCGCTGCGATGGGCAAAGGAAGGCTGAATATTGCTGACAGTATTGTTAATGTTGATGGCGAACTAGAATCGGGCAGGTGGCAAGTTTTTGGCAATACTGAAAAAGTTGCAGTCAATCAATTGATTGATATTGGGTTGCCGTTATTAACACGGGAAACGACCGCAGATATAGACAATCTAAAATCCAAAATCGAAAATCTAAAATCGCTCGGCGGACAGCTAGCAGGTGAATTTCAAGCTGCGGGAAATGTTGACAATTTGACTGCTGGCGCAATCAATGCTAGCGCCAACGGTCGGCTCAATATTGCCGACAGCAATGTCAATTTCAAAGGAGAATTGGTAGCGGGAAACTGGCAAGCAACAGCAGAAACCGATCGCACTGACATCAGCCGCTTGGTAGATTTGACACTGCCGATTTTAGATGTGGCTTCAGCATTCAATCCCGAAAATCAGCAAGCGGCCAATCTCAACAATCTAAAATCCAAAATCCAAAATCTAAAATCGATTGACGGAGTGTTATCGAGTCAATTTACAGCATCGGGAAGTCTTGACAATTTGACGGCTAGCAGCATCAATGCCAGCGGCAGCGGCAGACTCAATCTTGCCGGCAGCAATGTTAATTTTAAAGGAGAATTGGCAGAGGGAAATTGGCAGGGAACGGCAGAAACCGATCGCACTTCCATCAGCCGTCTGGTAAATTTAGGATTGCCGCTGTTAGATGTTGGCTTGGCTTTCACTGCTGACAATCCCCAAACAGTCGCCAATATCAACAATCTAAAATCCAAAATCCAAAATTTCAAATCGCTTGACGGACAAATATCCAATCAAATTCAAGCCCGCGGCAATCTTGATAATTCAACCGCCGCCGATATTTCTGTCAACAGCAGCGGCAAACTCAATATAGCCGACGGTGCTGTTGCTTTTAGAGGTAAATTAGAAGACAGACGCTGGCAAGCTTTCGCCGATGCCGATCGAGTTATTCTCAGCCGCTTAGAACAAACTGTTCGCAATCTCCAACTGTTTCCGCTGACGGCGACTTTGCCTAAAGGATTTGACGGCAGAGTTAACGGCCAATTCCAAGCAGCGGGCAGTTTGGATAACTTGACAGCGAAGGGAATTAGTGCTAGCGGAGAAGGGCGGATTTTGGTCGATAGACTCGGGGCGATCGATACTACAGCCAGATTAGAAAACGGCAACTTGCAAGCATTGCTGGAAACCAACGGAATTGCCGTCAGTAATTTAGAACAAACCCTCAAACAAACAGGTTTGCTGACAGCGGATTTACCGCCAGAAATTGACGGAACTCTCGACGGAAAAGTCCGCATTTTGGGAACAGTAGATAATCTAACCGCCAACGGCATCACCGCCAACGGCGACGGACAAATTCGACTCGCCAACGGCGGAGGAATTGTCAATGCGGTTGGCAGCGCCGCATCGGGGAATTGGCGCGCGTCTATCGAGGGCGAGCAAATTGCTCTAAGTCGCTTCCAGCAAGCCTTTGAAGCCCAGCGCCAAAGCTTGCAAGCCCAAGGTGTAGCCTCTGGTGCCCAAAATCTCCCCCAGCTTGCAGGACTGTTTAACGGCAATATCAATTTATCCGGCCCGATTGGGGCGGGCACGGGGGCACCGCCCCTACAAAATGTTCGCGCCGGCGGCAGTTTCCGCATCTCGGAATTGCCGTTTTTGAAACAACCTTTTGAGGCAGTATTTAATTGGGACGGCCAACGGGTGGAAATTGAGAACGCCACAACTCCCGGTTTGACAGCAAACGGCTTTGTTAACGTTGAACTCGCAGGTCAAGGAGGGCCCTCAATTTCCAACTTAGATTTGGATGTCAAACTCGCCAACTTTAACCTGGAAGCCTTACCAGCAGAACAACTCGGATTTTTGACACCCATGGGTGTCAAAAATGCTTCCGAGAATAATCTTCCCCTGCGCGGCAATGTCGATTTTAGCGGCAGCCTCAGCGGAACCCCCGCCGCCCTCAGCTTAGTTGGCGACGTGGAAGTGCGGGGTTTAGCAGTAAATCAAATCGCTTTTGACCCGGTACTGGCGGGGACTGTGAATGCGGATGCTGGGAAAAGTGTAGATTTGCGTTTGGCCGGCGCCAGCGACAAAATTGAAGTAGCTTTAAATCAATCTTTTCTGCCGACATCTTTCTTAATTCAACGCGGGGAATCTGTCGCTAGGGGCCAAACTGAGGGAGAAACTTTGCGAGTTAATTTAAGCGATTTTCCCCTGGCTGCTTTGAATCTATCACCCGGTAAAGAGGCCGGTTTGGGGCCGATAACCGGTACGGTTTCGGGACAAGTAAATGTGCCCGGTTGGAAGATGCCGTTAAATCCGGCGACTTTGCAAGCAAGCGGACAAATTGCGATCGCCCAACCGGCGATCGGCTACATTAAAGGTGACAGTTTCCAAGCCGAATTTAGCTACGCTAACGGCAGCGCCACTCTCACAAATGGCATATTCCGCCAAGGCAGCGGTCAATACTTAATTTCCGGTAATGTTCAAACAGGCGCCAACCCGCAATTTGCCGGGAAAGTTAACGTCCAGCAAGGCAATTTGCAACAGGTTTTAACCGCTTTGCAATATTTCAATTTAGGCGACTTGGCCAGAGGCCTAAAACCTCCCGTTTACGGTGACAGTGGCGACGTGCAAACTGTGGCAGTGGGAGAACCAGAAGCCCCGCTAATCGAACAGTTGCGCCGTTTGGCAGAAATTGAAATACTTTTGCAGCAACAGCAGGCCGTGAAATCATCAGAAAAATTGCCTCCCTTATCCCAATTGCAAGGCACTTTTGGTGCGGAAATTGCTGTCGCCGGTTCTTTGCAAACGGGTGTGCAAGCTCAATTTAATGTGAAAGGTGATAACTGGCAGTGGGGACAATATGTCGCTGAAAAGTTCAGCATTGAAGGCAGTTTTCAGGACGGGATTTTAACTGTTTTGCCTTTGGAAATTCGATCTGGCAAAAGTGCGATCGGCTTTTCGGGACAACTCGGGCAAAAAGCTCAATCCGGGCAGTTGCGCGTAGAAAATGTGCCCGTGGAAGAGTTGGCAAAACTGGTGGAATTGCCTTTGGTCGATGTCACAGGAAATTTGAATTTGCGCGCGAATTTGGCCGGCAGTTTGGAAAACCCGCAAGCCACCGGGGAATTGAGTTTGCTTGAAGGTACGCTAAACGGAGAACCGATTAAACAAGCCGACGGCAGTTTCAGCTACAGCAACGCCCGCCTGAATTTTGGCGGCAGCGCTTTGGTAACTCAAACTGAACCGATTGAAGTCGCCGGAAGTTTGCCTTTTGAGTTGCCGTTTGCAGCCGTGAAAGCTGACAGCAATCAAATTGATTTGAGGGCGAATTTGCAAAATGAAGGTTTGGCAATTATTAATGTATTGACTCCGCAAGTTGCCTGGGTCAGCGGCCAGGGACAGGTGCAAATTCGCGTCGGAGGAACGCTGCAAGACCCTGTAGCGCAAGGAATTGCGAATTTTGAAAATGCAACCGTCCGCGCGCAAGCCTTCCCAGAACCGCTGACTGGGCTGACTGGGACGGTGCGCTTTGAGGGCGATCGTATTCGGGTAGAAGGAATTCGGGGACAGTTGAGTCAGGGAGAAGTTGTCGCCGCTGGCGTGATTCCGCTGTCTGTGCCTTTTGCGGAGGGCGATGTCGATGCGGATAATCCCCTGGCTGTGAATCTCGACAAGTTGGCAGTGAACCTCAGAGGATTGTACAGCGGCGGCGTAGTCGGTCAAGTGCAGGCAAGGGGCACGGCTAGGCGTCCGCAGTTGAGCGGTAATATTGAACTGTACAACGGTGAAGTATTTCTCCGAAGTCCCGGCGGCGGCAGAACTGAGTTAGCTTCTTCCTCTTCTGCTTCTGATTCGGATTCGACATCTTCCCCTTCTGCTGCGACTGAGGTTTCTGATTCCCCTTCTGCTGCGACTTCCCCTTCCCCTTCCCCTTCCCCTTCCCCTTCCCCTTCCCCTTCCCCTTCCCCTTCCTTTGAAGTTGGATTAAACGATTTGCGGCTGAATTTGGGCCGGGGAATTCGGGTAACGAGTGCGCCGATATTGAGTTTTCAGGCGACTGGAGGCTTGACGGTGAATGGAACTTTAGATGACCTTCGCCCGGAGGGTACGATTCGGTTGACTTCCGGGTCGGTGAATTTGTTTACGACGCAGTTTAGACTCGATCGAGGATACGCGCAGACTGCTACCTTTATACCAACACAAGGACTCGATCCGACACTGGATGTGAGATTAGCAACTTCGGTGCAGGAGGTAACGCGGTTCCGCACTCCCGGCGCCTCTGTAGCCTCTGAAATAGCAGACGAACCGACAAGTTTCGGCAATGTGCGGAGTGTCCGAGTTCAAGCGTTAGTGCAGGGAAGGGCTTCTCAGTTGGCGGAAAGTCTGGAGTTAAGGAGTTCTCCGAGTCGATCGGAAACAGAGATTGTAGCGTTGTTGGGCGGCAGTTTCGTGCAGACTTTAGGACAGGGAGACAGTACACTGGCGATCGCAAATTTAGCCGGTGCGGGTTTATTGAACAACCTTCAATCTGCGATTACCAACGCCACAGGATTGAGCGAATTTCGCTTATTTCCCACTCGGATTAGAGGGAACGAAGCACAAACTGCTAGTTCCAGTTCTGGTGCGGGTTCTCTCGGTTTAGGTTTAGAAGTTGGGTTTGACATCACGCGCAATATTTCAGCCTCAATTATTCGAGTTTTGTCAGCAAATCAACCAACTGAATTTACTGTGCGCTATCGATTGAGCGATAAAATTTTACTCAGGAGTTCGAGTAATTTTCAAGGAGACAATCGCGTCACTGCTGAATATGAATTGAGGTTTTAGATCGCAAAAAATACAGTATACAAAAAGCTGACGACCTTCAATCAGGAGCAGAGAACGTGAAAAGAAGAGAAGCAATCAAATTGATAACGGTAAGTATTAGTTCTTTAATAGAGACCATATATTACTCGGCAAACCAATATATGCTTGGAAGTACGGTCAAAAATCATTATGACTGGGTATTACTATACTGGATGCCCTATGACAATAATCTCTCAAGATTCGGGCAACCAATTCTTCAGATGCTAAGTAAAGGTGTAAAAAATGACAAAGTTTTGGTAGTAGTACAATCAGATTTTAGTGGAACAGCACAAGTTTCTAGAAGCATCATTAGCCAAGATAAAGTTGATACGCAATACTTAGAAACAGCAGATAGTAGTAGTGCAGAAGTATTGAGTGAGTATCTGACCTGGGCACAATCTCAATTTCAAGCCAGACGCTGGGCTATTGTGTTTTTAGGTCATGGTGGAACGCTTATGGAAATCAGTCCCGACGAACATCCCACCTCCCCTTCAATTTCAGAAATTAGATGGATGAATCTTCAAAAAATAAATCAAGTTATATTTAAATTTAACCAATCTGTAAAGGGAAATCTAGAATTATTATTTTTCCAAAATTGTAATAAAGGAAATATTGAAGTACACCATACCTTCCAAAATACTGCTAAGTATACGCTTTCATCTCAACTCCAACTTGGAGTGCCAAATTACTATTATGAGCAATTGTTAAGTCATTTGAGCGATGATCCAGATATTGATGGTTCTCAGCTAGCTAAAAAAATCATGGATTATGAACAGCCTGATATGTACCATAGTTTGACATTAACTAACAATCATTATTTCCGCTATTTTGCCGAAAAAGTTAATGTTGTGATTGATTCTATTTTGCAAGCAGATATTGCGCCAGTGAAAGTTTTTATATCCTCAATTTTATGGCCTGAAGTCAATTTTTCCAATAACACTACTGTAGTAGTTTATCGTAGCTTTGGAGAAACCTTTGTTGATTTCGCAAACTTTTTACAAAAACTTACCCAATTATCAGGTGCAAGTCCGTCAGCTTGTAACGATTTACTGTTATTTTTAAATAATTTTCTGATTCAGAGAGTGCAACAGCATGGTGAATTACTTGATTCAACAATTAGAGATAAGTATAAAAACTTATCAGGCTTAGGTTTATTTTTACCTAGAAATCCGCAGCAACTGGAAAAGTATTTGTATTTATCGGTTTATTCAGACTTAAAGCTTGTAGAGCTTTTTGAGGCCGTTGTATTCGAGACAAAAAAGAACTAAAGGTATTGGGGATATTTTACTTTACCGACTTCACAGAAGCAGTCTGGGAAGTAAAACAACAGCCAGCATTCGCTCCCAATTCCCACTTCCCAATGCTATAATATAAATAGCAGAATTAAAGCCCTGCTGCTAACCCCGCGCACAAGGTTATAGGAGTTAAGTCAAATGGCAAACAAACTCCAAGTTAATACACAGTCGATCGGCTACAGCGACTTTTACTGGAACCGCTTTAGTCCGAGAGTCGCGACTATCAGCAGTGTCCGCAACGCCAATCACTGGGACGGCGGATTTATCACTTATATTGCATTTTCCACCAAAGTAGAAGCTACAGCAGCAATGAAATATTTGCTCTTGAATCAAAAAGCTGCTGATGTCGATATGCGGAAAGCCAAGCGAATGAAAGCAAAAGGCATTCGGTGGGAACTCAAAATTCGGGGTTTAGCTTTTAATGAAGTGCTGAAGCTAGCAACAATGGATATAACTGGAAAGCTAGTTATGTCACCTGCAACTACTACTGAAGCCACAGGCTGATAAAAGCATTCAGATAACAGGTTGGGTTGAGACAACAAAACCCAACCCTTCCAATATTAGCCAATATCCATCTTCCTCTCTTTTCTCCTCCTCTGTGTCCTCAGCGCCCTCTGCGGTTAAAAAAAAATCCTCTAAAATATATGCGTTTCATCAGCCCCAAAACCGACTTTGCATTCAAAAAAATATTCGCTTCTTCCGAACATCCAGAAATTCTCATCAGCTTCCTAAATGCAATGCTGTATAACGGAGAACCAACAATCCAAGAATTAGAAATCATTGACCCTTATTCAGCCGGAAGCGTTACAGGATTGAAAGACAGTTACCTGGATGTCAAAGCCAAGATTACCGGCAACAAAACCGTGATTGTGGAAATGCAGGTACTCAACGTTGCCGCCTTTGAAAAACGGGTAGTGTACAATGCAGCCAAAACCTATTCAACTCAACTCAAAGCGGGAGACGGTTACTTAAGATTAAATCCAGTCATTGCTTTAACCATCACCGACTTTATCTTATTTGAAAACACCGAAAAACTAATTTCTAAGTTTGAATTCACAGAAATCGAAGAGAAATTCGTCTATCCCAACTGCGAGTTAAAGTTAGTGTTTGTCGAGTTGCCGAAATTCAAAAAAGAATTGAATGAACTCGAAACTCTGCCGGAAAAATGGATTTACTTTATGAAAAACGCGCCCTCTTTGGAAGCAGTACCAGAGACATTGGAGTCTGTTGAAGAGATTAATACCGCGCTGGAAATTGCCAACCGAGCTAATTTGACAGTCAAAGAAGCGGCAGATTTGGACAAGCGAGAAATGTTTATCCAAGATCAGCTTGGATCGGTAATGAAAGGGATAGAAATTGGTATACAACAAGGACTAGAACAGGGAATACAACAAGGAATCGAACAAGGAATCGAACAAGGAATCGAACAAGGAATCGAACAAGGAATCGAACAAGGAATCGAACAAGGAATCGAAAGGGGTAAAATTGAGGGGGAAATAGGATTAATTATGCGTCTACTGGTGCGACGGGTGGGTGAGGTTACACAGGAAGTTCAAACTAGCATCCAGGGGTTATCTGGGGAACAGTTAGATGATTTGGGAGAGGCTTTGTTGGATTTTAGGAGTCAAGAAGATTTGATTGGGTGGTTGGATTCGGCGGCGGGATGAACTGATGAGTTCAACAGAGAGTCAGGGATTTTTAAGGCGGATTTTGTATAATTCCCAATCTTTGCATTCATTTAAACTTTACTATCTGCTGGAACTTCACTCTGTACCAGCATCCAACCTAACAGGGCTAAAAAAAGACCTACAGCGAGAAATCCTAAATCCCAAGCTAACTCGTTGATACCGGGTTTGACGTGGTGGATTCCCAAAATTTGATGGTCAACAATGCCTTCAACAAAGTCAAACAATCCAGCACCGATTAATATTGAACCCAAAAAAGTTTGAGTTGACAAAGGAACATCTTTGCGCTTCACAGCACCCCACAAACAGAATATTCCCGCCACTGTTACTAACCAATCCGCAGCGTGAAACAATCCATCTCCGAGGGTATTTAATTCTAAACCGGCAACGGTAGTATCGGTTTTAACGCTGCTAAACATATGGTGCCACTGGAGGAGTTGGTGCAGCACAATGCCGTCAAAAAACCCGGATTGACCGATACCGAGGAGAATTCCTGCGATAATTAGAGGTCGGCGGTTGTTAGCTGTGGTGGTTGGTGGGTTTGTGCGATCGTCCAATGGAAAACCTCAGATTATTTAATTGCTGAGCCTGGGTTTGTGAAGGGATTTGCCAGTACATTTTTTAGTTTTGCTGGGGATGAAGGGCGATCGCATCATCCGCGAGAGAGATTTCTGGATACTCTTGATGCTTAATGCCAACTACAAATCTAGTTTATAATTTGATTAACTATTGATCAACAGTCATATTCTCAAACAAAATAGGTTGAATTCGCCTCAAAACTTCCTCAATTATATCTGAGCGACATTCACTAAGAAAACTTGCCTGCCTTGCGCGATAATCTAAAGAACGGAGTTGATCCGTCATAATTACACCTGTTATCGCTTCACCTTCTGGAATGGGAACATAAAACGGATTTTTGCGTTGTGTGTTGCTGATGGGACAGACGAACACAAACCCCATTTTTCGGTTAAATTTAGTTTGACTCACCACCAGTGCAGGTCTAGTCCCCATTTGTTCGTGTCCTGCTTGAGGATCAAAATTGAGGCGAATAAAATGACCTCGTTCGGGGATATAGTTTACCAAACTTCCTCTCCTTCTGGTTTTCCCCAAGAGACTTCTTCGCTAGATTCTATTTCCCCTGCCAATAATTCATCTAGGGTATATTTGGATATTTTATTATTTACAGGCTCTATGACCAGTTTCCCATTTTCTATGCTGCAAATTACTGAATCTTCGGCTTTAAGGTTGAGAAACTTTACTATGTAGTCTGGTATTGGCAAAGCCAAGGAATTACCTAATTTGCTGATGTGTATTTTGGCTGTCATACATTTGCGATGTTAACACTCAGGTTGATTTATTGTAACACTATATTGTTCAGTTAAAAAAGTAATTATTCGATGGCGCACCTCAGCTAATTGAGAACTGAGCAAACTCTCGGCGATTACTTTCCCGTAGCGCAATGGCAGGCTTAGCTAAGTGAACCGTCTTAAGATATAATAGAGTTTGAACACAACACCAATCATTGTCCTATGAAGACCATAGACAAAAGTCAATTAACAGCTCAAATACTAGAATTTTTGCGACTTGTCGAGCTGGAAGGCGAAGAAATTTTAGTGATGGATGGGACTAAACCAGTTGTGATAATTTCTCAGTATGAAAAGTCTCTTTCAACTGAAGAATTATTTAAGGATATGCGGGGTAAAGTAAAATATTTTGAAGATTTAACTACGCCAACAACTGAAGAATGGCAGGAAGTATGACAGTTGTCCTTGATACCTGCGCTCTCATCTGGTGGAGTTGAGATCCAGACAAACTTTCTCAACGGGCAAAAGAAGCTTGTCAGCAGATGGAACAAGAAAAAAATGGTTTAGTTCCATCAACGGCAATCTGGGAAATAGCTATCAAGATCAAAAATCATAAGTTAGATTTAGGAGTAAGTATTGATGACTATATCGCTACTTTAAAAAAGTCTAATGTTATTCGGCTCGTTCCAATTGATGAGGACATTTGGCTAGAAAGTGTCAAATTAGAATGGGAACACCGAGATCCAGCAGATAGAGTGGTTGTAGCAGTTGCCAAAAGAAGTCAAGCTGCTATTATTACAGCCGATCAAAAAATAGCTAGTTTCTACTCTTTAGTAATTTGGTAAATTGAATGTGCCAGGTATCGGAAACGTAGAACAGGCGCGGTTTCGTGGTTAAAGCCTCTGTTATAAATCTTCACGAAACTCTGTAATCTTTAGATGTTACACTCTACAAGTCTCGACGCAAGAGAAGACAACCCCACACTTCATACTCTCTTTTACTCAACTCTCCCCCTTCTATCCATCTCCCCTGTAAATTATACAACCACCCCTCCTCCGCATCCCACTTATACACCCTCGCCCTTGCTGGGAGGTGCCCCCCTGGTGCATGGGTGTAAAATTTTAGCTCGTTGTAGTACAACCATCTCTTATTCACCCAACCTACCCGCCCCCGCCAACCTACCCGATCGCCAAAAGCTTCCCATATTTCCTCATCATATTCCCTGATTCCCCCCAGACTTTCATAGATGCGTTTCTGCACTGAAAAGCCGAAACGTCCGTTACTGTATTTTACCCAAAGTTGGTCAATAGTTCGTAAGTCTTCACAGGGTAATCGATCGATATCTACTCTCCTGAACCTCCACTTCTCTTTTCTGCTATCTGCTGCTTCCTGCATCTTATTCCACGTTTCCTCATCCGCCTCTTTCCATTTTCCGCTAGCCAACAGCCGATCGAGTTTACGATAATCCACTCCTTTTGCTGAAATCAAATTTACAGGTTGTGGCGGTGGCGGCAAGCAAGGAATCGTTGGAAAAACACTCGCTCTTTGCCCCCAATTACTAAGGGTAGGTTGTGGAAGCATATCCAACCATTTTTCCACCGACTGAGGGCGCTTTGTCTCATTCATTTCCATCCCTTCCATAATTGCCCGATGCACCGCATCGCTAATATTAGGATTAATCTGAAATGGCGGCTTTAAAGGATGATTTAAAGCCCTCAAGAATGCAGCGGTTGGTGGAATTTTGGTTAGCAAATAGTATAGCGTTGCTGCCAGAGCATAAACATCTGTATACTCAGCAAATCTGCCAATCTCCCCGTACTGTTCGGGAGGTGCAAAACCGTGTGTTAGCCCCAAAGTCATTTGCTGAGTGCGATCTGGAATAAAACCCCGTGCCAAACCAAAGTCAATCAAAACTGCATCAAAATTGTCGCGTACCATAATGTTTTGTGGCTTGATATCCCGATGTAGCAAACCTTTTTCGTGAACAACTATTAGCGCTTCTGCCACTTTGCGGATGTAGTTTAAAGCTTCGGTTTCCGACAGGATACCGCGCTTTTCCACCCATTTGCACAAATCTTCTCCAGCCACATATTCCATTGCAATACAAGGCAAATTATCGTGAGGGAAGTAGTTGTCTATTTGCACAATATTGGGATGCCTGCACAAAGATAGCAGTAGCGCCTCATCCCGGAATTTGTCCCGATACCAGCCAAAATTTGGATCGCTCAATAAGTCGTCTTTCAGCGTTTTGATGACAACGCGCTGCCTGTTTTGCGCCTTCTGTGCTAGGTACGTGGCCCCAAAACCACCCTCACCTAACTTGCCTTCAATGATATACCGATCGCCATTTAACCCCTGCCCCGGTGTCCAAACCATTCCCCTCACCGCCAACCAATATTAATTTTTATCTCGGCCTAGCCTGTATTTTAACTATATTTTGTAAGTTGGGTTTAACTCCACGGGCCCAACTTCAGTTCGCCTTCCCGGTGATGGTTGGCTTTTAGTTCGATCGCGCTTTTCCGACATAATTCGATCGACAAATTCGCAGCAATCTCATTAAGAATCATAAATTGCAAAACCTCTTTGCCCAAACAGACCCTTTCTGTGCAAACCTAAAAAACAGCAGACACAATTTTATAAACTCTAATTACAGAACCCTAGCAACCAGTTATGCAAACTCTGCCGAACCCCACTAAAACCCCCACCACCGAACCAATCTTCGACACCACCATCAAACGCCGCAAAACCCGACCAGTCAAAGTCGGTAGCGTCACCATCGGCGGCGGCAACCCGATCGTCGTACAATCGATGATTAACGAAGACACCCTCGACATCGACGGTTCAGTCGCCGGAATTCGGCGCTTGCACGAGATTGGCTGCGAAATCGTCCGCGTCACCGTGCCCAGCATGGCCCACGCCAAAGCATTAGCCGAAATCAAGCAAAAACTGCACGCCACCTACCAACCCGTGCCCCTCGTCGCCGATGTCCACCACAACGGCATGAAAATAGCCCTGGAAGTCGCCAAACACGTAGACAAAGTGAGAATCAATCCCGGACTGTACGTGTTCGAGAAGCCGAAAGCCGACAGAAGCGAATACACACCAGCCGAATTTGCCGAAATTGGCGAAAAAATCCGCGAAACCCTCGAACCTCTGGTAATTTCCCTGCGCGACCAAGGCAAAGCTTTGCGAATCGGCGTCAATCACGGTTCCCTCGCCGAACGGATGCTGTTTACCTACGGCGACACGCCCGAAGGCATGGTAGAATCCGCCCTGGAATTCATCAAAATTTGCGAATCCCTCGACTTCCGAAATATCGTACTTTCCCTGAAAGCCTCCCGCGCGCCGGTGATGGTGGCTGCTTACCGCTTGATGGTGCACCGGATGGACGAACTCGGCATGGATTACCCGCTGCATCTCGGCGTCACGGAAGCAGGAGACGGCGAATACGGCCGCATCAAATCCACCGCAGGCCTGGCACCGCTGCTGACTGACGGTATCGGCGACACCATCCGCGTCTCGCTGACAGAGGCCCCAGAAAAGGAGATTCCCGTTTGCTACAGCATTCTGCAAGCCTTGGGACTGCGGAAAACGATGGTTGAGTATGTCGCTTGTCCTTCCTGCGGTCGCACTTTGTTTAATTTAGAGGAAGTGTTACACCAAGTGAGAGAGGCGACCAAGCATCTCACGGGTTTGGATATAGCAGTAATGGGCTGTATTGTCAATGGCCCGGGAGAAATGGCTGATGCTGATTACGGCTACGTCGGGAAGCAACCGGGTTATATTTCGCTGTACCGGGGCCGGGATGAAATTAAGAAGGTGCCGGAAGACCGAGGCGTGGCAGAATTGATTGACTTGATTAAATCGGACGATCGCTGGGTCGATCCTTAATTGCTGTCGATCGTCCCTAATGCGTGTTTTTAAACCCGGAGATCCCCCCTAACCCCCCTTAGTAAGGGGGGGACAAGAGCGCTCACAGTCCTTGTTAAGGGGGGACAATAACGCTCAAAGTCAACCCCTACTCCCCTTCTTAAGGGGGATTTAGGGGGATCGAGACTTTGATACAAACGAAAGAGATAGAGGGTTTCAGTCTTAAGTTGACACCGCAGAACTCGGCAAAGTTGAATAATATATGTACGCCAACTACGACAGGGCCTTGCCTGTGTTAGATTGAGCGTAATTATTCTGAACTCTTTTCCTCCCGCGCGTCAGACAAATGGTTATAACAAAACGAGGGCTTGTTCTAAGTGCAGCAGCAGTGGTACTCACTGCTGTAACTCTTGCGAACGCTGGTTGCAGTTCTAAATCTCTGGCTTCTTTTCGGGGAAGCCCTAAAGAGTTGGTTGATGAAGTTTGGCAGATTATTGACAAAAGTTATGTTGATGGCACTTTTAACCAGGTTGACTGGAAAGCGGTGCGGAATGAATATTTGAACCGGACTTATACCAGCGACGACGAAGCTTACAAAGCAATTCGGGAAATGCTGAAAAAGCTGGACGATCCTTATACGCGGTTTATGGACCCTCAAGAGTTCAGAAATATGCAGGTTGACACTTCTGGGGAACTGACAGGAGTTGGGATTCAGTTGACTCAAGATGAGGAAACCAAAAAGTTGGTGGTGATTTCGCCGATTGAAGATACCCCTGCTTTTAGTGCTGGTATTCTGGCAAAAGATATCATTACTAAGATTGACGGCAAGAGCACAGAAGGCATGGATACGAATCAAGCGGTAACTTTGATTCGCGGCCCGGTAAATAGTGAGGTGACTCTGACTATTTTGCGGGACAAAAAGGAATTAGAATTTAAGCTCAAACGCGCTAAAATAGAAATTCATCCTGTGCGGCAGTCGGTGCAGAAAAGCCCGATCGGAGAAATCGGCTATATTCGCTTAAATCAGTTCAGTGCGAATGCTGCATCGGAAATGCGAACGGCAATTAAGGATTTGGAACAGAAAAAGGTGACAGGCTATATTTTAGACTTGCGTTCCAATCCCGGCGGGTTGCTGTACGGAAGTATTGAAATTGCTCGGATGTGGCTCAAAGAAGGTACGATCGTCTCGACGGTCGATCGAGTCGGTGAGGCCGATAAACAAACGGCAAATAAGGCAGAGCTCACAGACAAACCGTTAGTTGTACTGGTAGACGGCGGTTCAGCAAGTGCTAGCGAGATTCTATCCGGTGCTTTGCAAGACAACAAACGCGCGGTTTTGGTGGGAACAAAGACCTTTGGTAAAGGTTTAGTTCAGTCAGTACGCGAGGTGGGAAATGGTTCCGGTTTGGCGGTGACAATTGCCAAGTATTTTACTCCCAACGGCACTGATATCAACCACGCCGGGATTGAACCAGATTTCAAGGTAGAACTCACCGATGCTCAAAAACAGGAATTGAGGCGCGATCGCGATAAAATCGCTACGACGGCCGATCCGCAGTACGCCAAAGCTATGGAAGTTTTGACAAAGCAAGTTACTGGCAAAACCGGGAACAATAAGGCGGAGTCGAAACCGAATGTTGCGCCACCTAAGCCGAGTGCGGCCCAAGCAAAACCGAGTGCAGCGCCTTCTAAATCGAAGTAGAAAACCTGTCTGGGGTTTCAGTAAAAAAA
The DNA here is from genome assembly GCF_036705045.1 of Microcoleus sp. BR0-C5. Lineage (NCBI taxonomy): Bacteria > Bacillati > Cyanobacteriota > Cyanophyceae > Oscillatoriales > Microcoleaceae > Microcoleus > Microcoleus sp. BR0-C5. The sequence goes on along the minus strand of NZ_JAUBTR010000011.1, from coordinate 57,943 downwards.
AAGCATTCGCGGGAAGAATTACGGCTAAAAGCCAACATTTTAAACTCGAATGCTTCGTTATTTTTTGCAAACAGTCAACCACGGACCGTGCAACCGAAATTGATCTAATTAATCTGCGTTAATCTGTGTTTATCTGCCCTCATCTGCGGTCAAAAAAAGAGAATGTATTAACCGCAGATGACAATGGATTCACGCAGATTCACGCAGATCAAGACAAGACAGATATCAATAATTCCACTGCTAACAGATTTGATATCACGTTAGCTTTCGCGATGCAGAGGAAAGTAATAGTAATTCGTCATTGCGGCTGGCATTTGCCGGCGCGAATTAATCCGATGCGACGGGCGATGGCATCTTCGGGCGAATCGTAAGGGCCCCACTTTTCAATAATACTGGGGTTTTGTTCTTCGAGTTGGGCGATCCTCTGCGAGGGCTCCGCCAACGGCAAAATTTCGCAATTACCCGCAGGACGCTTGATAATATAAAATTTGGGTGTTTCTGTCATAGCTAAATTCGTCAAATAAAAGCTGGATACTAACTAGGCAATTGGCTCATTATATCAAATAAGGAAACGGCAGTGCCGTGTCCCAAGCGTGTCTTAGCATTAAACTCGCATTCCAGTAGTGGCTGAAACCCCTTCTGGGCTGCGGATTTAACCGCCTGCAACTAATAAGAATTAAAAAAAACTAACACTTTGGGAAGATGCCACAAAATTTATCTATGATAAAAATATAGACATTTGTCTAAACAGTGCATTAAACCCTTTCAGAACTACCCAAATATTCTAATCAATACCAAAAAAACCATGCAATTTTTGCCCAAAACAATTCCTGAAATTCAACCAGAAATTCAACCAGTTAACGAATCACCGCCAGAACTTGTTACTTTCGATGTCGGCGGGATGAAATGTGCCGGCTGCGCTAAAGCTGTGGAACGCCAACTCATGCAGCATTCAGGCGTGATTTCAGCTTGCGTTAACTTGGCGGTAGAAGTCGCGACGGTTGAGTGTCAACCGGGGGCTGTCGATGCAGAGGCTTTAGCGAAAAAGTTGACTGATAATGGATTTCCCTCTCAGTCTCGTTTAGGGGAAAATCAGCGGGAAGCAGAAGCGGCAACAATTGAACGACGGCGACAAGAAATTCGACAGCAAATCAAGCAATTGACGATCGCCCTTATCCTAATTATTCTATCCGGTTTAGGTCACGTACTCGGCACAAAAGCCCCAATTCTCAGCAATATTTGGTTTCACTGGGGACTTGCCACCCTAGCTTTGCTGCTACCGGGCAGCCCGATTATCGTTGATGGGTGCCGCAGTTTGTGGCGAAATGCACCCAACATGAATACTTTGGTAGCTTTAGGCGCTGTTACAGCTTACACCGCTAGCAACGCGGCGCTGCTGTTTCCACGAATGGGATGGGAGTGCTTTTTTGACGAACCGGTGATGCTGCTGGGCTTTATTTTGTTGGGCAAAACTCTCGAACAGCAAGCCAGACGGCGCGCTGCCTCTGCTTTGCAAGCTTTAATTGCATTGCAACCGGCGAAAGCCCGCTTAGTTGATTTTAAACTTTCGAGTTTAGATTTGCGATCGCAAGAATTGCCTTTAAATTCGACATCAGAGGTCTACGATCCACAATACATTGAAATTCCCGCCGATCGCGTCCGAGTCGGAGAATGGCTGCAAGTTTTGCCAGGGGAAAAAATTCCGGTAGACGGTGAAGTCTGCGAAGGCAAAACAACCATAGATGAGTCGATGCTGACTGGCGAATCGATGCCGGTTTTGAAGCAACCAGGAGATACAGTTGCCGCCGGAACTATCAATAAATCCGGGGCAGTTGTGATGCGGGCAACTCGTACCGGTAAGGAAACAACTGTAGCTCAAATGGTGGCTTTGGTGCAGGCAGCCCAAACTCGCAAAGCGCCGATTCAAAATTTAGCTGATACTGTCGCGGGATATTTTGTGTATGGGGTAATGGGGATATCGGTTTTAACTTTCCTATTTTGGTATTTTGCCGGCACTCATATTTGGCCTTCTGTGCTTTTAGGACACGGGGCAATGGATATGGGACACGGGGCAATGAATATGGGAAATGAATTGCCAATTATCCATTATCAATCGCCTTTGCTCTTAAGTTTGAAATTGGCGATCGCAGTTTTAGTGATTGCTTGTCCTTGCGCTTTGGGACTGGCTACCCCAACTGCAATTTTAGTCGGTTCTGGCATCGGGGCGGAGCGCGGACTTTTAATTCGCGGTGGTGATGTTTTAGAACGGGTGCATCAATTAGATACGGTGGTTTTTGATAAGACTGGCACTCTGACAACCGGAAATCTTATACTCACTGATTATTTGCCGATTTTCCAGAATTCGGAGTGGGATTTGAACTCAGATATTAATGTTGGGAACAGGCAAGATGCTTGTTCCACAATTGATGGGGTTTCTGGGAACAGGCAAGATGCTTGTTCCACAATTGATGGGGTTTCTGGGAACAGGCAAGATGCTTGTTCCACAATTGATG
>NZ_JAUBTR010000011.1:24407-55330 GCF_036705045.1 Microcoleus sp. BR0-C5 | reverse complement strand
GGGTTTCTGGGAACAAACAAGATGCCTGTTCCACAATTGATGGAGTTTCTGGGAACAGGCAAGATGCCTGTTCCACAATAATTGATGGGGTTTCTGGGAACAGTCAAGATGCCTGTTCCACAATTGACTCAAAACTGCTGCAAATTGCGGCGGCGGTGGAAAGAGGCGCTTGTCATCCCATCGCCGCAGCGATTTTGCTGGAAGCTCAACAGCAAGGTTTGCCGCTGCTAGCTGCTGAGGATTTTTGCACGGAACCGGGCTTGGGGGTTTCTGCTTTGGTGGAGGGCCGGCGGGTGTTCGCGGGGAATGCTGAGTGGATGAAGGAGCAGGGGGTCGCTGTGGCGACGGAATTGTCGGGGTCTTTGCAAGGCAAAACGGCGGTTTACGTTGCTTCTGGGGGGGTTTTGCTGGGGGTAATCGGGCTAAAAGATACTCTGAGGCCGGATGCTAAGGCGGCGGTGGAACGTTTGCGGGGCATGGGATTGCGGGTGATGATGCTGACGGGGGATACGGCGTCGGCGGCGGCGGCGACGGCGCAGCAGCTAGGTTTGGCGGCGGCTGATGTTTTGGCCGAAGTGCGGCCGGAGGGCAAGGCGAGGGCGATCGCGACTTTGCAAGCCCAAGGCTGTAAAGTGGCTGTGGTGGGGGATGGTATCAATGATGCGCCGGCTTTGGCTCAAGCTGATGTCGGTATCGGTTTGCACTGTGGCACTGATGTCGCAGTTGAAACTGCTCAAATTGTGCTGATGCGAAATGCTTTGATGGATGTTGTTGAGTCGATCGAGCTGGGGCGCGCTACTTTTAATAAGATTCGCCAAAATTTATTTTGGGCTTTTGGTTACAATACTCTGGGAATTCCGGTGGCCGCGGGTATCTTGCTGCCTGCAACCGGAATTCTACTCAGTCCTGCGGCGGCCGGAGCATTTATGGCGTTTAGTTCTGTTAGCGTGGTTACAAATTCTTTGCTGCTGCGCCGGGGATTTCGAGCTTAAATTTAGGGATTGCATATAAAAGTCGGAGGCCATCGGTCATTAGCTAGAAACTAATGACTAATGACCTCATCCCAAGAGGGAGACAAACCCCTCACACTAGGAGTCGAGAGCCAAGAAGTTTCCACCTTAGTTAGAACCCCCTGATTCATCTGTAGAGTCAAGCGAAAATCTCACACCTCAAATTGACTGACTGATGGCTAGAGTGCCATACTTTCCAAAAGTCGCCAGTTATTGTTGTTCATAATTGAACGACTCACTAGCTCGAACATTTGACGGCAGTGGTTGTTGGTTTGCAGGGGCAGTTCTTCGTTTTTAATCACGAAGTTCATGCGAACCTCTGAGTCGCTGGCCGTGTTTTTCTCAATTAGGACTTCTGCGGTGACAAGTTTCGCAATCGAAACTTGACCTGGGAGCTCGCGAGCCATGACGGAATCTCCTGTATTGTAGATAATATCAAGATTGCATGACTCTAAAATTTCAATCAGGGATTGACGGAGACGGTCGATCGGAACGGCAACGATAAAAAAACCAGTATAGCGAGCCATAGACAACTCCAGCCGTGAGGCATTTAGACTTTATTATCATACCGAACCTAGAACAGATGCACAGAACAATATGGATTTATTTTATTCAGGTGGAAAGTTAGGGCAATGAAAGGCAAACTTATCGTGTTTGAGGGGGTTGAAGGTGCGGGTAAAACTACGCAAATGCAGCGCATGATACAGTTCCTGCAAGCAAGTTGCTTTCTGAGTGTCCGCTTGGTGGCTACTCGCGAACCGGGGGGTACTGAGCTGGGAAGGGGACTGCGACATTTGCTGCTGAAACAAGATGGGGGCGAATCTGTATCCGATCGAGCAGAATTACTCATGTATGCTGCCGATCGCGCTCAACACGTCGAAACTTTTCTCAAACCCGAGTTATCTAAGGGAACGATTGTTTTATGCGATCGCTTTACTGACTCTACGATTGCTTATCAGGGCTACGGCCGCGGTCTTAACTTAAACTTAATTAAGCAGTTGAATGAAATTGCCACCGGCGGTTTGGAAAGCGATCTGACTTTGTGGCTGGATATTAATGTGGAGGCGGGTTTGGCCAGGGTAAGGGCTCGGGGAGGGTGCGATCGGATCGAGCAAGCTGATTTAAAGTTTCACCGCCTTGTGCAGCAAGGTTTTGCGGAGTTAGCCCAGGAAAATAAATCTCGAATTGTCCGGATAAATGCCGATCGGCCTGAATATGAAGTCGCTCAGGAAATTCAAGCTATTGTAACTCGCAGGTTAGAAGCTTGGGGATATTTAAATAATACCAATTCTGAAAAGTAAGCTTACATAGATAGCCAGAAACCTGGTTTTTTACGAAATATTTGCTAAAAATCCTCAAGTTCGAGGAAAAACCCGGTTTCTTCGTTGTAACTAACTCACCATAGGGTAGCGATCAGGGCAAAATTATTTAATAGGTAGTCATTACATTCAGCGCCCCTGACGCACCCTACAATAACTTCCTTCTGTCAACTGAATACTGTCAACTGTCAACCCAACGATCGGCTCTTCGGGCAAGCTGTCAACAGTCAACTGTCAACTGTCAACTGTCAACTGTCACATGAATTATTTCACATCATTAATCGGACAAGAGCGACCAGTAGAATTGCTAACACAAGCAGTCGAGCGAAACCGAATTGCTCCTGGCTATTTATTTGTCGGCTCTAACGGCATCGGCAAAAGTTTAGCTGCTCAGTCTTTCATCGAGCTTTTATTCTCAGCCAATCTTCCCGAAACCAGACTCATAGCCTCTGTGCAAAATCGCGTGCAGCAGCGCAATCATCCAGACTTACTTTGGGTAGAACCAACTTATATGAACCAAGGCAAACGGCTTACACCAAAGGAAGCAGAGGAAGCCGGTTTAAAGCGGAAAGCACCACCACAAATTCGCTTAGAACAAGTTCGAGAAATCGGTGATTTTCTCAGCAGACCGCCACTAGAAGCGGCGCGTTCTGTCGTAGTTTTGGAACAAGCAGAAACAATGGGCGAGGGAGCCGCTAACGGCTTGTTGAAGACATTGGAAGAACCTGGAAAAGCAGCGCTAATTTTAATTGCTCCGAATGTGGAATCTTTGCTACCAACTTTAATTTCTCGCTGTCAAAAAATCCAGTTTTCTCGGCTGAATCCCGAAGCAATGGCACAAGTTTTGCAGCAAGCGGGATTCGCGGAGATTTTGGATCATTCCGAGGTACTGGGGATGGCTCAGGGAAGTCCTGGGGAGGCAATTGCTATTTGGCAGCAACTGCAATCAATACCCGATGATTTGCTGCAAAAGGTGAAGCAGTTGCCTCAAAATCTGCGGTCTGCTTTGGAATTGGCAAAGGAAATTGATAAAACTTTAGATACTGAATCTCAGTTGTGGTTAATCGATTATTTACAGCACTGTTACTGGCAGCAATTTTTGGCAGGGGGAATTAGTCGATCGCCCTTAGAACCCTTGGAAAAAGCGCGACAATATTTGCTAAACTACGTACAGCCGCGATTAGTTTGGGAATGCACACTTATGGGAATATGTCAAGCATAATTTATTGCCAAGTTTGAACCAAATACGATGAGTAACACGATGGAAAAAGCCACATTTGCCGCCGGTTGTTTTTGGGGAGTTGAACACAAGTTTCGCGCCGTTGCGGGTGTCGTCTCGACTGCTGCGGGCTACACAGGAGGCCACTGGCCGAACCCGTGCTACCTCGATGTTTGCGCCAGAGTCACCGGTCACGCTGAAGCCGTGCTGCTAGAGTACGATCGATCGCAGGTGAGTTACGAAGCACTGCTAGATGTATTCTGGAACTGTCACGATCCTACCCAAATCAATCGCCAAGGCCCCGACAGAGGCGAACAGTACAGGTCGGTGATTTTTTATCACAATTGGGAACAAGAAAAAGCCGCTCGCCTCTCTAAACAAAAATTGCAAATTTCCGGTAAATACGACAAAGATATTGCCACCGAAATCAAACCAGCTGCTGAATTTTATATGGCAGAGGATTACCACCAGCAATATATTGAGAAGAAGCGGCATTCGTCAAAAGTGATTAGTTAAAAAGTAGGCAGACTCGACAAAAAATAAAAAATATTAGGGGCGGGTAAGGCAATGATCTATACTAGCCGCCAGTTTATTATTAATGCAAAACTCTGCCTCCTCCAAGCCATGTTTATTTCCACCTACTCAGTAATAAATCATTAGTGATGAGATAGTGTTTGGTAGGGGCAATCCCCGCGTGGTAAGCCGATGCGATGGGGATGCGGTGCAAGTCTCAGCTTTGAAAATTGCTAAAAGAATATAGATGCGGGGCTGAAAAAGCCAGTCTGAAGAGGATTGAGAGCGTTTTAAACAGCTTGTTACGCAAGTCATAATTTTATAAAAATGCTGTATTAGTTGGGCGCGTAAGACCCAAACAATTTTGCAATAAAGCCTAAATAAAGATAGGGCATTTCTGTTTCTATTTTCCTCAGTAATCCCAGTTTTTGCGTCCCGGAGGGAAGAATATGTAGTTTGGCAGTCTTGCTTGTTTATTTGCTAAGCTAGAGGTGGCGCTCTGTCATCAATAAACTTTAGATTTATGCACAGGTTATTAACTGGGAAACTGCGAATAGAGTATTTAACAATACCAATCGCTAATCTTCCAGCAAATCTATCCGGTACTAAAATTGTACAGCTTACGGACTTTCACTATGACGGGGTGCGGCTGTCGGAATGGTTGCTAGAAGAGGCGATTGCTGCGGCCAACGAAGCTGAACCAGACATGATTTTTTTAACTGGTGACTTTATTAGCTACGATCCAGCACCTATTTACGGCTTAGTGCAGCGATTGAAAAACTTGCAAAGTCGAGTGGGAATTTACGCGGTTTTGGGCAATCACGACCACTATTGGCCAGGGGCAAAAACAGAGGTTGCTAATGCTTTAAATAGCGTCGGGATTCGGGTTTTGTACAACGAAGCAATCTATCCTTTGGGGTCTGAATTGGCTTTAGTTGGGCTGGCTGATTTTTGGTCGGGGGATTTTGCGCCTAAACCTGTCATGGCATCAATAAATCCCGCGATTTCTCGGATTGTCTTGTCTCACAATCCTGATACTGCTGAAAAGCTGCAAAATTGGCGGATTGATTTGCAGTTGTCTGGGCACACTCACGGCGGTCAAATCGTTATTCCCGGTATCGGCCCTTTGTACGCTTGGGTCAGAAAAATTGGCTCTTTGATTCCTCAACGAATCGGAAAGTTCATTCCTTTTGTCTCGGCTTGGGATCGAGTAGTTACTCACTGGGAATGGGCTAGCGGTTTGCATCAGGTTGGGAGTAATTTGCTGTACGTGAATCGCGGTTTGGGAACTTATGCGCCGGGAAGGCTATTTTGTCCGCCGGAGGTGACAGTAATTACTTTGGTTTGTCAACACCCGTAAGGGCGGTTTAGGGTGCACACTTTCCCGATAATAGATAATATAGCCCCAGGAAGAAGGAAGAAGGAAGAGGGATTTTTCTATAATTTCTATTATTTTTAATTGGCTTCTCCAAAGCGATAGCCTCTGCCATAGACTGTGTGAATTAGGACTGATTCGCCCGGAACTTCTATTTTGCGGCGCAGCAGGCGAATTTGAGCGGCTAATACATTGCTGCTGGGTTTTTCTGCTTCACTCCACAAATATTGGTGGATTTGTTCGTGTGTTAGCAATTGACCGGGATGGCGCATTAAGTATTCTAATAACTGACATTCTTTTTCTGATAAATCAATTGTGCGATCGCCCCGATAAGCTAATTGATTGTCGTAGTCTAGCTGTAAATCTGCAACTTGCAGCCGCCCGACAGCAACCTCGGCATCAATAGTAGGAGGCCGCCGCAGCAAGGCGCGGACTCTGGCTAGCAGTTCTCGCAGTTCAAAAGGTTTGACTAAATAGTCGTCTGCACCGGCGTCGAGTCCTTGTACACGATCGTCTATGGTATCTTTGGCAGTGAGAAATAGCACTGGCGTATTCCGTCCTTGCGATCGCAACTTCTGGCAAATTGCCAGTCCAGTTTGTCTCGGCAGCATCCAATCCAAAATTAGCAAATCGTAATTGCCCTGCATGGCTAAATTGCTGCCACTTGCTCCGTCAAATGCCACATCAACTGTATAACCTTCGCGGCTTAAAACTCGACTCAAAGGGTCAGTTAACTCAACTTCATCATCAACTAAAAGAATCCGCATCCTGATTTTAATTTTAAAACTTGAAATTTGAGGTTAAGTAAACTGATTTTTGCTAGATTTTAATGTGTGGAATACTTTCCGATTCGCTGTAAGCTGCTGCTACCCATTCCTGGATGGCAGGCAAGGCTAAAATCGCGTCCGCATAAGCTTTTGTTACTGAATCTAATTTGACTCCGTAGGTGACAAAACGCATGACAACGGGGGCAAACATAGCGTCAACAATTGTAAATTTTCCGAATAGCATATTGCCACCTATTCCGAATTTTTGACGGCATTCGCGCCAAATGGCAAAGATGCGATCGAGCTCAGCTTCGACACCGGGAGTCCTCCCTTCTCCCGGATAGCGGTTGCGGCAGTCCATCGGCATATTTGCGCGCAAATTTTGGAAACCCGCGTGCATTTCGGCGCAGATGGAACGGGCGATCGCCCGTTGGGCTACATCCGCCGGCCACAAATCATTAGCAAAGCGTTCTGCAACGTATTCGCAAATTGCTAAAGATTCCCACACTTTCAGGTCGCCGTCGATTAAAACTGGCACTTTTCCCGATGGAGAATAGCGCCGAATTTCCTCATGGGTTGTCGGCCAGTCTAAGGGGATTCTCACCTCGGCAAATTCAAGTCCAGCTTGTTTCATCGCCAGCCAAGGACGCAGCGACCAAGAGGAATAATTTTTGTTGCCAATAACAAGTGTCAATTCGGTCATAGTTTAGCTGTCAGCTATTTGCGATCGCCCGTGCAATTTTAAGTTTTAGAGTTGAATATACAAAGGCGTGACACACAATGGCGATCGTCCGGTTCTGTGCACCAGCCTCTGCAAGCATTTTAGATTAACAGCCTCCCAGCGTTCCGCGTTTTTGTGCAAACTTCGATCGGGGGGCTCGATCGAACACGCTTGATTCCACATGGAACGAGAAGCCTCTGTCCCTGGGAACCCTGGCCTGGTTAGCGCTAGGTACAGCTACTGTATAGTCCATTTCCTCCCTCTCTACACCACCGCCTGAGAGGATTTCATCTACTTTGACATCCTCCCCGCCGTGAACGGTCGGGGATTCTAAACATCACTGTTTAGGCTTCCTCTTTCCACGACTCGACTTACATTGAGGAGTTGCCTCACCAATGCAGCGGTCGATGTCTCCAGAGGCGTTTAACGTTTCCGTGTGCCCCACGGTACGAAGTCCTAACTCAAGTATGTTGATTGCGGCATTCCAGTCACGTAAGAGTACAACACCGCAATGTTGGCAGCGGTGCGTTCTTTGACTCAAAGACTTTTTGACGATTTCCCCACAGTTAGAACAATTTTGCGAAGTGTAGTGCGGTGGTACAGCAACTGTTACCACTCCAAACACTTTGCCGAAATATTCCAACCATTGACGGAAAGCAGACCATGCAGCATCAGAAATAGATTTAGCTAGCTTTCTATTTTTGACTATATTTCGCACCTGCAAATCTTCGTAGGCAACCAAGTCGCTAGACTGGATTACGCATCTTGCCAATTTCACGGCAAAATCTTTACGTTGTCTACTTACTTTGAGGTGCTTTCTACTTAATCGGTTTCTTGCTTTGGCTTTATTTTTGGAGCCTTTTTTTGTTCTCGAAAGACGCCGATTCAGTCGTTTGAGAGCTTTCTCGGACTTTCTCAGATGACGCGGGTTCTCAACTGTTTGACCATCTGAATCGGTGTAAAAGTGCGTCAAGCCAACATCCAAACCTAGTGTTTTACCAGTTGGTGTTCTCTTTTCTAACCTCTCTTGGTCTATCAAAAACTGCACATAGTAACCGTCAGCCCTACGAACTACGCGGACTCGCTTAATCTGCTTTAATTGATAGAAGTGTAGGTCGCGAGTTCCCCACAGCTTAAAGCTTCCGGCTTCAAAACCATCAGTGAAAGTGATAGTACGTCTATCGAACGATAATTTATAACCTGTTGTTTTATATTCAACAGAGCCGTGGGTCTGATGTTTCTTAAAGCGCGGAAAGCCTTTTTTCCCTGGTTTGCTTTTTTTGCAGTTGTCGTAGAACCGTGCAATTGCAGACCAAGCTCTTTGGGCCGAAGCCTGACGCGCTTGCGAGTTGAGTTTAGCGGCCCAGGGAAATTCTTTGGCTAGGACAGCGCAGTAGGCGCTTAACTCGTACTTGCCGATTCCCAAGTTGTCGAGCCAGTATCTGAGACAGCTATTGCGAACGAAGCGAGCGGTGCGGATGGCTTCGTCTAGCCTCTGGTACTGCTGCTTCGTCCCCTCAAGTTTTGCCTCAAATACCAACATAGTTTTACGATTGTCCTGTCAGCGTAAGTATAACACAGAAAGCCGTCCTATAAGGACGGGGCTTTAAACCCAATTATTTTGGTAATCTTTTTCAGGGAATCCGGGTCTACACTGTGAAAATTTTCGTCAAATTCTTGATTTTTTTCCATACCGACCGCCGTTTAAAAAATTGACTAAATAAAAAATTACTAAATATAATATATCCTCAAACAAAGGATCGAGCAATACCCGAAATTTATTTTTCGTTATGAACTCTATGTGTTATTCTGAGTTGGGTAAAAGCTGTTTTTGTTTAGACCGCGATCGCCCCCTTCCCAAATTAAAAAATTTACCCTCTAAAAATTGACATGATTACTGTTGCACTTCCCAAAGGCGGCTTGTTAGGAGATAGCATTCGGCTGTTTAAATCGGTTGGACTAGACTTCAGTGCTTTTCTCGATTCCTCTAACCGACAACTTCAAATTTATGACCCGACAGGCACTGCCAAAGCTTTGCTAGTAAGGACGCACGACGTGCCTGTTTATGTGGAATACGGTCAAGCGGATTTGGGGATTGCTGGCTATGATGTATTGCGGGAAAAAAAGCCGAAAGTTGCCAATTTAATTGATTTAAAATTTGGCAAGTGTCGGCTGTCGGTGGCGGTGAAGGAATCTAGTTCTTATCGACGAACTTTGGATTTACCTCCTCACGGTAGAGTTGCTTCTAAGTTCGTACACTGTGCAAGGGAATATTTTCACAATTTGAATTTGCCGGTCGAAATTGTGCCGCTTTACGGTTCTGTGGAATTGGGGCCGATTACGGGTATGTCGGAGGCAATTGTGGATTTGGTTTCGACTGGCAAAACTTTGCGGGAAAATGGTTTGGTGGAAATTGATGTTTTGTTTGAAAGTTCGGCTTATTTAATCGGTCATCCTCTGAGTTACCGTTTGAATGCGGGGGGGGTGAATGAGTTGATCGGGAAGTTGAGAGAGCAAGTTTTGACGACTGTTTGATGGTCTAAAATTAGAGTGGTTTGATTGGTTCGTAGATAAGGAATGAGAATTAAATAACTTCCACTCTTGAAAGTGGGATGGGCGGGACGCCCATCCCACAATAACAATTAAAATTGTAAGTTATTTAATTCGCGATCCTAAGTAGGGAAACGGCATTGCCCATTGGCGTCAACTTAAGCTGTCAGTCCGCCCAGTCCTTCCGTCCGCCCGTCAGTCCGCCAGGGAATGAATTCCACGGGGCTTATAGCTAAAGTCCTCTTGCATAGGACTAAAGAACTCATTAGTCCTATGCAAGAGGACTTTAGCTTTGAGGCAGGGGTTTCAACAAGACCCGGACTATTAGTTGTACGTTAAGTTGACACTAAACGGCAATGTCGTGTCCTACTCCCTGCGCCGGACACGGCAATGCCGTGTCCCTACAGATGCTAGCCTACTTTTCAGAATTGGTATAGGTTCGTAGCCAGGACTTTAGTCCTTATTTGCGCTAAGAAAGAGGACTTCAGTCCTCACTAGGAACGCGATTATTTTAGCTCTTCTGGTATTTGCGGTAAGCTGAAGTGCATTTAAATTGTATAGTCGAATTTAAGAAAAGTCTTGTGGGGAGTAGGGGTTGGGCGTCTCGCCCGCCAAAAAAATACAATTTAGATGCCCAACAGCTTAAGAAAGAGGACTGAAATCCTCAGTACGAACTGGTTCTATTTAGTTTATTTCTGAGCGGTTACTTACAGGTATAAAACCTAGTTTTTCCTGGCAGCGGTTGATATAAAAACGGACGACTGTATCAGCAGGGTTTTGTTCGATTAGTTGCTGAAAATATCCCAAGGCGGCGACAAATCTTTCCGATTGCCATCCTTGAATTCCTTTGTCAAATAAACCCTGGGTAAGCTGCTTTGCCTCCGAGTCGGGACATGAGGCGCTCCAGATTTCGTAGATTTCAATAGCTTCCTGCTTGCCACGCGGGGTTACTCGATCGATCCAGCGATAGTAATAATTGTTGCGGGGCAAATGGCTGTCAACAGCATTCGCCCCACAAGTAGAAATAATACTCTCCTGTGTTTCCACTTCTAAGTCGCACTTTAATAATAGACTTTCTTTTGAGTGGGAGTTGGAAGTTATGCCATTTAGAAATTCTCTCGCATGAACAATGGCATTTTCGCTAACAATAATTTGGCAGCCGTATATTTTAGTTAAATTTTCTAACCGAGAGGCTGTATTTACCACATCGCCAATGACTGTAGAGTCCATGCGACGATCGGAACCTAAAGTGCCGATCATGCCGATACCTGTGTTAATTCCCGTACCAATATTGACGGGAGATTCTAAATTGTATTTGTGGCGACTGGCATTAAATTCTTGCAAAGTTTCTTGCATTGCTACTGCGGCTTCGATCGCATCCATAGCGTGAGAATGTGGCTTGTCAAATACTGCCATGATTGCATCGCCTAGGTATTTGTCAATAAACCCGCCGTGAGACGTTATGCACTCGTTCATTTTAGTAAAAAAAGCGTTCAACCATTCAAAAGTCTCGCGAGCTTGTTGAGATTCGGCGATCGTAGTAAACCCGCGAATGTCACAAAATAAAACAGTCAGCTCTTCTTCTGTGGCATTGCCCAACTGAATAGATTCTATTCCTTGCGGCGCAATTCGTTCGAGAAGTTGCTCTGGCACAAATAGCTGAAATTTTTCTGAAAGATATTCGTTGGCTTCCCAAGCTGCGGCGATTTGGCGTTTGCTTTGCTCTTTTACCTGCTGGTTGAATTGGGAAGATACAGCTTGCGATCGCATTTGACTCAACTGCAAAATATTTTCCACTTTTGCCAGCAACAAACGACTGTTAAAAGGCTTTGTCAAATAATCATCGGCCATCATTTCTAACCCTTTGATGCGAGACATATCGTCATCGAGGGCCGTCAAAAAAATCACCGGTACAGTTTGCAATGCCGTATCCTTCCGCAGGATCTCGCACACATCAAAACCGTTCATCTCCGGCATCATAATATCTAGTAAAATTAAATCGGGTCGAGAGGTGCGGGCAAGGGAGAGCGCTTCATGGCCAGATAAAGCTGATACTGTAGCGTATCCTTTCAGGTGCAATAACTCTTCCAGTAAAGTCAGATTAGCTGGCTCGTCATCAACCAACATGATGCAGGGCGACTTGTTTGACATGGAATATGATAGGTAAAGTTTGTCACCGATCGGCAACGACGAAGGATTGAGGTATTTAGCTAGGATTGACGCACGATCGCCTAGAAATCGGATTATTTCCGAAATACTGCATCCAGACTTTTAATCGGGGTAAAAAACCCGTTCCTTTAGTCTAATAGCGTCCAGAACTGATTGTGCTGTATTCTTGACCCATTCCCCTCGTTCCTGAAAAGAGATGCCCCCGATCGATCGCCGAAATAGTTGAGTTAGGTTAATATAAGTTGATTTTACATTCAATCTAAAATTTCTCTACTATTGAGTTTAGCGTTTCGCATCATAAAATGTAATAAATTACACCTCTGTGGCAGTGAACCCAGGATTAGTGGCAGTTGGAAAAGTAGGAGGCCCAGCAGTGGCAAATACAATAGTGCGATCGCGCTACAGCCTCGTGGGGCTGTTTTCTATTTCCCTAATAGTCCTGCACGGGTGGCCAGAAACCGGGTTTTTTTACGAAAATCCTCTGCTATAGTCCGCAGATTAGGTAAAAAACCCGGTTTCTTTGTCGGCCCTGGCGTAAGTTCTGCCTAAAAAACCGATTCCTACGATCGGTTATCGGCCCAGAGGTGTCAAATCAGTGCGATCGGGCAAAGCAAACACAACTTTCAATCGGATATCGGGGACTCGCTGGCGACACAACTGAAGATGTCCGTCGGCATCCGATCGATTGCGGTATCGCCCGATAATCGCCCACTGCAAATTGGGAAGCAAACGGGCAACCGCCCAAGGCTTCAGGCACTCTTTATAGGTCATAATTGGTTTATCTCCATTGCAAAAGGGAGCCAGAGCCAGCGCGGACACTTGGTAGGTAGAGGCGCTGGCTTTTGATTTATTACTCATATTATGACGCTAGCGTGTATACATTAATATGTAACTACTTTCATGTATATGCTAGAGTTATAGTTCTGACACTGAAATACTCATAAGCTAATGAGTATGTACAGAGTAAAAATCAAAGTAAAAGAGCTTAGCGAGGAGCGGAACTGGAGCCTGAGCGAACTAAGCAGGCGTTCAGGCGTCCCATACAATACCGTTCGCCGTTATGCTATGCAGCCAATGGCAAAAATAGAAATAGACCCAGTTAGTCGCATTAAGGAAACTTTTGGTTGTTCTTGGGATGAGTTGTTGGAATTGCTTGGGGATGATTCTTTTGAGGAGTGAGTGCGATCGCTTTGCAACTATGCAAGCAGCGGCCCAGGCGCGATCGCCCCCACCCTCATCAAATCAATCCACTTGGATGCGATCGCCCTCCGAGACATTACAGAGTGCGATCGCTTAATTGAACAAAAACAACCCCGGATCGACGTGAAAAAACCTCCCCAAAGCCTCAGCTTGTTTCTTAGTGATTTCTAGCCGATCGTTAATTACCTCAACTACCGCCTCACTAGAACCCATAATTTCTACTAAATCCTCTGCTTCTAGACTCCGAGCATCCATCAAATGCAGCAGCCTTGACTTTGGCGTTGATGTATTAAGTTCATAGTGCCGCTCTTCAAAATCCTCAATCAGTTTTACCAGCAGTTCCAACAGCGCATCTTCTTCTGGAGTCAGATTTGGATGTGAGAGTAATTCTTCAACAATTTCCAAAAATATCTCGTTTTCCTCTTCAGTTTTGAGAATTCGAGGCTGATATTGATAGAGCAAGCTACTGTAAATTTTTAGGTCAAAAGTAATAGTCATTTTTCCAGGCTTCCTTGTCATACTCGGCGTGAGTGAAAACGTATTTTATATAAATAATTTGCTTTTTATAGTTAATAAGTTGTTCTGCATTTAAATTGTAGGTCAAAAAAAATTAAAGTCTTGTGGGGAGTAGGGGTTGGGCGTCCCGCCCGCCCTGAATATACAATTTAAATGCGCGACAGCTTACTCGCGATTAAGGGATATTTATTTCCTTTGATATTAAAAACTGTAAAATTTCCAACTGCTTCAGCTTTGAGATAAACAGCTTGAACTTCAACAAGATTAGTCCAGGCTGCTTTACTGGCAATTTTATACCAGTCATCGAGCGCTTCGCAGGAATCAGCGTGACTTTGGCAGTAGTCTCTTAATTTTTTCCGACTGATAACGTGCATTTAGCTATCATTATGATATTTTCTAGATGTCTGAATCCCGTCATCATCTATTATATAGCGCGTCTAAATCATTTTAAGCAAATTTTTATTGGCACTTTGATGGACAAGCTTTTCTGATCCCGCGCAAGCTAACAGCTACTTTGACAAGCTTTGTATAAATGCTGTTTAAGTGAGAAAAGAACGGACTGTAGCGATCGCCAAATTCAAATCCAGTGGCTTGCTCAAATAAGCAGAAGCGCCAGCTTCCAAACATCGCTCACTGTCACCGGGCATAGCCATCGCCGTCACCGCAATCATCGGTACCGAATCCCAGACAGGATCTGCTTTAACTCGGCGCATCAACTCAAAGCCGTCAACATCCGGCAACTGAATGTCCATCAAAATCAAATCCGGCAGCAACTCCGGGGCAGCAGAGGCGGCGAGAATACGATCAGCCATAGCCGAACCATCCGCGAGTATCTCTACCCCGTACCCCTCCAATTCCATCACCTCAGAAATTAACATTTGGTTAAAAGGCTGGTCTTCGACAACCAAAATCCGCTTCCTGGCAATTGGTAAAGCAATCGCAGAAGCAGGAACTAACTTGGTATCCAAAGCACAAGAAGCAAAGTTTCCCAACTGTTGACGCATCTCCGTCAACGGCAGCCAAACGCGGAAAAGACTTCCCCGATCGCAAACAGATTGAAAAGAAACAGTTCCCCCGTGCAATTCTGCCAAACGCTTAGTCAAAGCCAAACCCAAACCTGTACCTTCGTGCCTCCGAGTCAGGGAAGAATCCACCTGTTGAAAAGGTCGAAATAGCAAGTGCCAGCGGTCTTGAGGAATGCCGATGCCGGAGTCTTGTACCTCAAAACAAAAATAAGGAGTGCTGGCATTTACAGGAGAACAATCCGGCCGGTAGTCACCGTCTATTTCGCTGCCGTAGGCCAGACGCCCGCTGAGTTTAACTTGTCCCTGTTCGGGGGTAAATTTGATGGCATTGGAAAGTAAATTAATTACAATTTGTCGCACTCGCCGTTCGTCGAGCCAAACGTTAGTAATGCGGTAGTCGAGTTCTAAAGACAAACCGATTCGCTTTTTTTCGGCCCGTGGCTGCATCATTTTCAGACAGTCTGTCGCCAGTTCTTGAACGCGAACAGGCTGTAAGTTTAGTTCTACTTTCCCGGCTTCAATTTTAGAAAGATCGAGAATATCGTTGATTAGCTGCAACAAGTGCTGGCCACTTTTTTCGATCAGTTCTACATAGTTGATTTGTCGATCGCTCAACTGTCCGGCTGTTTGCCGCAGCAGCAAGTCAGAAAAGCCGAGAATGCTGTTGAGAGGCGTTCGCAATTCGTGGGACATTGAGGCTAAAAACTCGGATTTCAACTGAGAAGAATACTCTAATTCTTCGTTAACTTGGCGCAGGTTCTCTTGTGTCTGAGCCCGCTCGATCGCCGCCCCCAGAGTCCGGCAAGCAGCTTCGAGTACGTCTTGGTGGACGGCGGCTTGCAGTTTTTTGATGTTGCGGGACTCCAGCGTCAGCACTCCGATGATCGTGCCGTTGGTAGCTGCGATCGGAAAAATACCCAGTTGTCCGATTCCCGGATGCCGAAATTCCGGCACGGCATTGGGATGTTGGGCATAATCCTCGACAAACACAGGTTTACCAGTTTTCACCACTTCCCACAGTAAACCGATGCCGTAGGGAATGCCTTGGTCGAGCAATTCTTGCATTCCTGCGACTACAGGTTCCCCGTAAGTAGCCAAAAATTGACTAGAAACTTGGTTGCAAATCCCCGACGCTTGCCGGTCGTTTCCCTTGCCGTTAATCACCTTGACATCTCCGAAAGCTGCATTCATTGCCTCTACTAAATAGGTGAGGGCAAACTGACCTATTTCTTGCAAACTGTCAGACTTTTGCAGGCGCTCAGTTAAACCTAAAAGAAAGCTCAGCCGCCTTACTTCTGCGTTCAAGCTAGCTTGGGATTTTTGGTATACCGTAACGTCTCGAAAGGTAAACAGCCGTCCGCCGCTGTTGGTAATCGTGGCGCACACCTCCAAACAAACCGCATTGGATTGCTCGAAATAAAATGATAAACTTTCATCCTGAGATTTTTCGAGTGCTTGCTGAAACTCTTGCCACTGCTGAAGGGACAAGTAACCCCGATCGACAATTTCCGCAAACAGCAAGTGGCACTTCGGCTTTGTTTCCAGCCATTCTGGGGACAGTTCCCAGATTCCGGCCAATTTTTTGTTAAACAAAACTAAGCAGTCAGACGAGTCGAACAGAGCGATCGCATTGTCTACTTGGTTGAGAATCAGTTCTTGGTCTGCCCTCAACTGGTGCAAGTCTCTCTCCATTTTCTCTGTGTGTGTAGCTCTTAGTTTCGTTGTCATAACTTTCTAGGGATATGGCAAGAGTTATTTTATAACCCCTTACTTAAGGTGACATAACTTTACGTTTTTTGGCAGTGAGGGGGATCGATCTGCCTTGTGATCTGAGACACTTGCTAGTTTCGGAGGGCGATCGGAGCCACCTTTGAACTGCGTCGGCTACACTGCTTAATCATGAGGCAATAAGGAGGGAAAGCATTATGACAGAAGCAGAATCTTTCAATAACAATACTGTCGAACTTGAGGGCATCTGACTTGAAACTATTGTGTCCAACCCTGTGCTAAATTAACCCATAATAAAAACTAATTCGGGCGATAAGAAATCAGCATATAGCAATTATGGCATCATTTGTGAATTTCTTACGGACTCCCAGCGGGTTCGGGGAGGGTTGGGGTGGGGTAAAAAATTTACGACTTTTGCAAGGATTGCTATATGTCAAATGCAATCATAACCTTACCCTTAAATTTTATTAGCAATAACTTGGCTATTTTGATTAACTGCTCAAGCAAATGTTGGATTCAAAAACATAGGGATAAGGCGCGCCCTAAGCACCCGGAGACAGTGATATCAGTTTCAAAAAAGCAACTGTAGGCTCGTGAACCCAACCCATATACAATCAGTTATTCCCAATAATTTAATCTAAAATTGTGCAACTGAGCGCTCACGCCGCAGTCTAAAATCTACAATGGTATGAGTTATTACGATCGCACTTATAGCGGTTCTCAAAAAAGTGAGGAGAGCCTCATGCCCTATGCCCTATGCCCTATGCCCTATGCCCTATGCCCATGAGTACCTCATCTTTCTGAGAAAGGCTATATGAGTAAGGTGTGCAGTGCACACCCTACAAATGTGAGTTAAGCTAATCCGCATTTAAATTGCAGAGTAAAATAAATCTTTACTCTTGTGGGGAGTAGGGGTTGGGCAGGATCTCCCGCACTTAACATACAATTTAAATGCACAACAGCTTAGAGCGTAAGTATTGTTAATGTTTCTTAGGATTTTTGGGAAAAGGAATGCCCAAACTTTCGTGAAAAACAAGCTGAGTTTTATAAGTCAAGCGCCGGTTAACTTGTTTGATAATTTTTTCCAAAAGCGCATCGCCGGTTTTTTCTATTAAAGGTTGAGACATCGATCGAATAAACTTAGGAAAACAAACCCCCACAGCCAAATCCAGCTTCCACGTAGCGCTGGTAATCGCAGGGGGCAGCTTCGCACGTTCCGACGCAGGCCAATCGGCGGCAAACTCCTGAGACGGTATCTCCACTAGCTTCATTGCCGATCGAAAATCCACTTCATACCCAGGCGAGGTATAATTCGGAACCGGAATAGTCTTAATCAAATAGCAGCCTTCAGCGTCAGGCGGCAGCAACTCTAAACCAATTCTCGCTTCAACGCGGTAGCCGAAAGCCCCAAAACGCCCGATTAATAAATCATAGCCGTTTTCGCCGATCGGCTGGGCCTTCATCGGCGAAGCGCACTGGCAAAACCAAGTCTTGTGGTTGTTCAAATGCTTCGCCACCGTCTCCGCATCGGCGTACATCTCCATGCTGTCTTCAAAATGCGTGTGAAACCAAATCGGCTCAACTTCCTCTGGTGCATCCGCGCTTCCACTTTCGGGCTGTCGGAAACTCGCATCTGCGTAGTAATTTTCGTCAGAAGCTTCAACAGTTTGATATTCAGCGGAATCGTGCTTCATATTATGCTCTCCTGTTATACACGCCAATCAATCTGGTTGGGGATGTGTTAAGGAAGTTTCCTCCCTACAATTGAGAAATTGATAGTAACAAAACTTACCCTAGTTCAGCATAACTCGACTTATGAAAGCATTTGTAGCAGGAGCCACAGGTCAGACTGGCCGCCGCATCGTCGCGGAATTGGTCAAGCGAGGTATTCCCGTGCGCGCCTTAGTCCGAAATCTAGACACAGCTAGACAAATTTTACCACCGGAGGCTGAGTTAGTGACTGGGGATGTATTAAATGCGACTTCCCTGGGCGATGCCATAGGCGATAGTACGGTATTGCTGTGTGCGACAGGGGCGGCCCCTGGTTTTGACCCGACAGCGCCTTACAAGGTGGATTTTGAAGGTACTAAAAATTTGGTGGATGCAGCTAAGGCTAAGGGCATTGAGCATTTTGTGCTTGTGACTTCTCTGTGCGTCTCTCAGTTTTTTCACCCGCTGAATTTGTTTTGGCTGATTCTGGTTTGGAAGAAGCAAGCTGAGGAGTATTTGCAAAAAAGCGGCTTGACTTATACGATCGTCCGTCCCGGCGGTCTCAAAAATGAGGATAATTCAGATGCGATCGTCATGACTGGTGCAGACAAAATGTTTGAGAGCAGCATTCCCCGCACCAAGGTAGCCCAAGTGTGCGTGGAGGCGCTGTTTCAGCCGACTTCTCGCAACAAGGTTGTGGAAATTGTGGCTAAGTCGGAGGCTCCGCAAAAGAGTTTTGAGGAGTTGTTTGCCAGTGTGATTTGATTGAATTAGCCTCGCTTGGGTTCCCAGAAACCGGGTTTTTTCACGAAAATACCCGTTGCAGCCAGCAGCAAAGGTAAAAAACCCGGTTTCTTTAGTCCCAGGTAGCGAACAAAGAAACCGGGTTTTTTTACCGAGATAGAGGGTTTTAGGCAAGTTTTTGGTTAAAAAACCCGGTTTCTGGGCATCCGCGCGCAAGTCCCATCAGTACAAACCGCAGGGGAATTGCCAGTTTTCCGATCGCCAAATCTGGCAAAATCTTTATAGTTTTATGATTCGCCGTTGAAATTTCCCTCTCTCAGCATGAAAACTCTCAAGTGGCCAGCTTGGTTCCCCTATCCGATTTCGTGGTTAAGGGCATTTGCTCTCGCTCTGAGTTTTAGTTTTGTCCTTCGCAGGGGCATTCCTTTTGTCAGCGACGATACCGGCTTTCTGACTCTACTGCTGGTGGCTTGGCTGATTCAGTTGCCTGTGTTTTTTGTTTGTCACTTTTTAGCAGTCAAAATCTTAAATCCCTTACTAATTATGCTGCCGGGGCGCTTTCGCGTTGCGCGCAAGTTCAAGCGCCGGCACACTGGTATTCGATCGCACTTGCGAGAAGGCTTGAATGCTGTTGTAGTGATTTTTTTTGCCTTTAATCTGTCGCTGTTGGTGCAACTTGCGATTTTTTATTGGCCAGCGCGATCGATCGATCCGGGTCAGTTACTAACAGGAATATCTACTCTGACAAATGTTGCCGTAGCCGGTGAATTAGATTTCTGGCTGAGCAAATTGGCGGGGGTTTTATCGAGTCTAACGCTGGTAGCCGCGCCGCTATATCAATACGATTTTCGGGTGCGCCGGATGCGGGCGGCTCGAAAATTAGCCGAATTTGCGGAAATGGAAATGACCTTGCTGGAAGCTGAGAAATTGAGCCATCGAAAAACAGGTTTGCTGAGGCGATCAGAGATTCAAATCCTCGGATTTCTACTTTTAATCGGGGCTGTGATTGGCGGCGGTGTTTTTTTGGTTGCTAATTTGCGGGGAAATCAGCAGTTGTCACAGTCGGTAAGCGGGGTGGGAAAATTGCCGCCGCTGGCTATGAAAACGGGCGATCCTTACATTCGCGCACTGATGCGTACTATTTCTGCTAGCGAGTCGAATGTTGCTCGACCTTATCACGTTGTTTACGGTGGCAAATACATATTAGATTTGAGCCGCCATCCTGACTGGTGCGTGAAGATTGTTAATGGCCCGAATCGAGGCAAGTGTACTACCGCTGCAGGCAGGTATCAATTTCTGACTACAACTTGGAAGGAGAAGGCTAAGCGCTATCAGGCGCGTCGTGCTAATTTTTTATTCTGGGAAGACTACAGTTTTGAACCAGAAGATCAGGATGCTGTGGTTTATGCTTGGTTGAGCGATCGCAAGTTTTGGAAAGCTGATATTTCTGAGATGTTGCGGCAGGAAAGATTAACGGACGTATTGCGGATGCTTTCGGGAACTTGGACGAGTTTGGGATATGGAATTGAGAACAATTCTATGAGTTCTCGTTTGCCGAAAGTCTACCGGGAAATGCTGCGGGAAGAATTGGAAAATGCTGGTTCTTAGGGAGTTAAATGTTGACTGTTGACTGTTGACTGTTGACTGTTAAATGTTGACTGTTAACGAATGTTATTGGTTATTAATAAGCCAAAGTGATTAAGAAATAACCACTAAGAAGTAACGAATAACTAATCCTTCAATTTTGGTAAAAATGCTGTCAAACATTTGTACAATTCTAATCCCGCCCCTGCTGGCAGGGGATAAAACCTGTCGAAATTAATGGGGTTTCCCGGTGCTAATTTCCACTGGGTTTGCTGTGCTGTTTTCGGCGAAATTTCGATCGCTACCGTGATGTTAATAATGTTGTTGTGCTGGGGGATGCCCCGGAAGCAGTAACTTTTGCCCGTGCGTTTGTCGGAATCGCTGCCGGTGATGTATCTGTCTTGTTTGCGAAATTGAATTTCTCGAAAAGGTCGATCGAGCACAAAGGAGTCTCGGTAGCGGTAGTCTCCGTCGCGCAAGCTTTCGACAGTCGGCTTGATTTGAGCTATAACTGTTGGTGCTACAAGGGGATGTGGTACAAAAAACATAGCTAAAGAATGATAACTTGTAGGGGCGCGTTTTACCAACCATCAGTGCCTAAGACCAATCATCTCATAAACCAGCCCCCGCGCAACCATAAATCGCCATTTACCTCTTTCAAAATACAAGGTACGGATTTCACCAGAGATCTTTTAGGTAGCTAATAGTATAGATAAACCCGCCCCTTGGTGAGCCCATAAAATATTGTCAAAAACATGAAAAATTCTCAATCTCAGTCTTTAATTTTGTGGCGACAAGTGGGAGGCGTGGCGGCTTTGCAGGGGGCAATTACTCTGAGTTGGATGCTTTACCGACTGTATTTGCCTCAACTTTTAGCGGGATTTGGTTTGCCGGGATTCGACAGGGGAATCACAATTCTGGAGGATACTTTGGCAATTGCGATCGAACCTTTTGCTGGCTGGCTTTCTGACAAGCAGCGTCACTGGATGGGCACTCGTTTTCCCCTAATTGTTGTCGGCACTATTCTGTCGTCGGTGCTATTTATTGCGATTCCGGCTATTTTTATTTTCGGCAATCCAGTCTCGCCCCTGCGCTGGATTTTGCCTGTGGTAATAGTAGCTTGGGCGATCGCAATGGCGATGTTTCGATCGCCCGCAGTGTCGCTTTTGGGCCAATATGCAACTCAAACGCAGTTGCCCCAAGCCATGAGTTTATTGGTTCTTGTGGGGGGATTGGTTGGGGCGGCAAGGCCTGTTGCGGGGGATTTTATTCTGAGTTTGGGCCCAGCTTTTGCCTTCGCTATTGGTTCGTTTGTATTGTTGGGTGCGGTGGCTTTTTTGCGATCGGTTAATCCTGATGCTGCGGTGTCAGAATTGCCGTCGGCTAGTGCAATTTATGAGGGAGTTTCTATCACAGCGCTGGGGTTAATTGCGGTGACGGGAATGGCTGTTGCTTGGGGAAGTCGGGCGATGGGAGAACGAATTTTGCCCCATGTTTTCCAAACTCAAATTGTGGGTGTTGATGGTAAGTTATTAATGGCGGGATTTACCTTGGCTTTAGCTGTTGCTTCTTTGCTGGCTGGGGTGATTGCGGTGCGCTTGGGAAACCAGCGGACGCTGTTGGGTGGATTGGTAGCAACAGCCGTTTTGCTGTTAGGAATGGTTTTTAGTCAGGGGCCCGTGATGGTGGTGGCGACTGTTTTGGCTGTGATTTTTACCAACAGTTTGATTACTACTGGTACAGTTCCTTTTGCTTTGTCTCTAGTTCCTCCACTGCGGGGAGGATTGGGGGTAGGGTTTTATTTTGGTGGTTTTTCCCTGGGGATGAGTTTATACTCTGTGGTGTTTGTGGCACCAAAGGCGATTCCTGCTGTTACAACGGCGATTGTGGGGACGATCGCCTTTTTGGTTGCTGGTGTCTGTGTCGTCGTGGGCGATCGGCTGAAACAAACGCGCGCCGTGTAACAAATTAATAAAAGCCGTTAAGCAGTTTAAGTTGATCCCTAGCTATCGTGAATAATTATTTCATGGTTTCATCTCTGTTACCTATCTGAGTAATAATAGAAACATACAGCAAGCCGTGAGAAATTTTACGGGCGCATATTTAGGGATTAATTGACGATACTGCGAGGATACTGCTATGTTTTCCGTGACCCCAGAAACAAAAAATTTAGGGCGGGTTGAAACCGGAAATTCCCAACGGCGAGGCTCTTTCACCTCTGCGTCTAAAAGTACCCGTATTCTCCGATCGCGAGTTTACAAAGATGAGGCTCTGGTGTCGGCTGCGCTAGCGGGACTGCCAGCTCTTTTGGCATCCCTCGAAAGCTTTCGCGAGCAGTAGAACCTGACATTTTCTATTGCTATATATGGCGCGTGGATGCTTGTGATAGCGGCTGCCAACCGAGCAGGGGCTGTTTTGATTGCACCTAAAATCCTCCTCGATTTGAGTAGAGTTTTGCTGTGCTGAAGTATTCCGGGACTCAGAAACCTGGTTGTTTATACAAAAACATTTTTACAGCCCTTTGTTATGGTATGAAAAATGGTATAAAAACCCGGTTTCTTGGTTTGTGTCCGTAAGTCTTGTGTTAACAAAATTTATTTGTCAGTGTCATCGGGCGCGATCGATGCCTCTACCTCTTGGGAGGAACGGCTTAACATAGAGTCGTGCAGGTGTTCGTTGTGCTGCCTTTCTTGAGCCATTAATTCTCTGGCTTTTTCTTCAGCAATTCCCTCCCCATTTGTTTCTAGCTCGTGGGAGGAACGGTTGAGCATAGATTCGTGCAAGTGTTCGCTATGCTGCCTTTCTCGTGCAATTAGTTGTCTAGCTTTTTCTTCGGCGTTCATGAGTAGTTTCTCCAATTGCTAGTTAGAACCGATTATTATATTAAGATGCCACAATTCGAGGGTAAATGTAGCAAGATTAACATAAAATTTTACAAATAATTGTAGGAAAAAAATGTAGGAAAAAAATTGAGTTTGCTGGATGTGGGTATCGGGATTGGTGGTTGCCGAGCTAATTATTGCCAGACGCCGGAAAAGATATTCTTGACTGCGATCGCAATTCGATTTAAGTCTTCTTTCAGCAGCGGTGGCCAAGAAACTCCTCTGCGGAGTCCAGCTTCAAATTGCTGCAAACCTTCTACTGACAGTAAATGCAGTGCCGAGATTAATTGTCGATCGAGCATTGGAGATTCTTGCAGCCCTTCAAACAATATTTTTAAAGCTAATAAAATCGATGTCACCTGTCCGGGTACGGGCGGTTGACCTTGTTTGAGACGCATCAGGAAGGCGTCGGGATTTTTCTTGGTTTCCAGGGCGGTTCCTTGGTCGATCAGAAAACTGCGGGCTGTTTTGTAATCCATTTGACGTGCGATCGATCGGAGTGCAATTAATTAGCTGGCATTATATCACTTTTTGTCGCCCTCAATTTGGTAATATATTTCCATACAGCCTAAACTACAGCTACTCGTGAGGTGCGCCCATAAGCACGCTACAGCTACTGATTAGAGGCGTAGCATTCATCCCACAGTCGCCTGGAGCAAAGTGAAACGGACAGGGAAAAATAAAACAATGGCAAAACACCAAAGAAATAGCAGAAAATCCAAGATTTATCGCTACTTGTGGCTGCTTTTTTTGTGTCTGAGCTTTCTGTTAGTTCCGCTCAGCAAAAAAATAGCGGCCGATACGCCATTCCCCCCACCCGCTCCTATTGAAAATAATGCTACTTTTGGAGCAAGGATTCAAAGGACGATGGGACTACTTGCAGCTAGCACTCCAACAAACCGCCGCCAAGTGCGTATCCTATTCTACGGTCAATCTATCACTGAGCAAGATTGGTGGAAAGATGTAGTAAAGGATTTGAAACAGCGATTTCCCAATGCAGATTTGATAGTTGAAAATCGGGCGATCGGAGGATTTGCCGCCCCGATTTTAATCCGTCCCAGCGAACACGATTTGTATCCTTTTTATCCAGACTTGCTAATTTTTCACGTCTACGGAGGCGATGAAGATTACGAAGCCATAATTGCCAATGTCCGCAGCCGCACTGCTAGCGAAATACTCTTGCATTCCGACCATATTGACTGGATGCCGACAGGCAACAGCGACGATCCAAATTCAGTCAAAAGATACGAATGGCACAACACTCATTCTACTAAATGGCTGCCGGAGTTGGCCGATAAATACGGCTGCGAAATCGCGGAAATTCGCGAACCTTGGCGCAGGTATTTGAAAGACAATCGCTTGCAACCCAAACAGCTATTGAGCGACAGCGTTCACCTCAACGATTGGGGAAATTTTCTCTTAGCTGCTCTGATAAAACCGCACCTGCGATACAAGCCAAATTCTCCTCAACCGCCGCAGGATTTAGTGAAAACCTATACAGTTGGCAGCGATGTTAAATGGCAAGATGGCAAGTTGGTTTTAGAATTTGAAGGAAATAGAATAGATGCGATCGCCGATAAAACCTTCAACGGCAAGGCAATTTCTGCTAAAATTGCGATCGACGGCAAAAAACCCTCAGAATTTCCTGAACTTTACAGCATCACCAGACCTAGCCTTAGCCTTGGCGTCGGTTGGCCAGCAATCATCCAAGTATCCAGCCAAAAACCGCTAATCGTCGAAGATTGGAAAGCCGTGATTACTGACATTAACAGCGACGCCAGCAAGTTTAAATTTGACGTTATAGGTTCTAAAACAGGTTACGACGGCAGCGGTACAAACGACGAAATGTTTGTCTCAAACTCTGGCCGCGTCGTGATTGAACCGAGAAACTGGTGGCTGAAAAATTCTTATGAATACTCTAAAAAACCTACGCCTAAAGGCTTTGAGATTTCCTGGCAAGTGCGACCAATGTTTGTTGATTCATACGTTCCTCCACAAATTACAGATTCAAGCCGCGAGTATTCTACAACATTGGCTCAGAATTTGAGCAACTCCAAACACACCCTCGAAATCGTCCCCGAAACAGATGGGAAAGTGCCTATTCAGGCAATTCGAGTGTATCGTCCTCCTTTCTCCAATCTACCATCGGAAGTTGAGAGTTTTAAACCGGAGATATCAGCGGATGAACACGGATGAACGCCGATCAAATTGCATCAGCGTTCATCTGCGGTTTAAAAAATCTTCATGTTATTTTATAGCAATCCTGGTGGCAATCGGGTTGATGATTGTTCAAACCCTTAATATTTAATCATCTTGACTCCTGACTCCTGCTATAATCGCCAAAATTATCAACTTTTGAGCATCCTCAACTCATGAAATATCAATAACGATAAAAAGAAATCTGCCACAAAAATCAACACCCAAGAAGTTACCACCGCCGCCGTTGCAGCTTGGCCGACTCCTTTCCCACCGCCCACCGTCGTCAATCCCCAACCGCAACCGACAAGGGAAATTATCAACCCAAAAATAAAACTTTTAATAACCACAGTTACTAAATCCCCAGGCCCCAAAAAAGTCCGCACCGATTCCAAAAATACCGACGGTTCCACATTATAAAAATTAACCGCCACAAACAGCCCGCCCAAAATCCCCACCGCTACCGAAAAAATTGTTAAAATCGGCAGCATGATGCAGGAAGCTATCACCCTCGGCACTACTAAATAATCAACCGGATTTGTTCTTAACATATACAGGGCGTCTATTTGTTCCGTCACCTGCATTTCTCCTATCTCCGCGGCAAAGGCCGAACCTACTTGTCCCGCCACCACGCCCGCCGTTAAAAGTGGTGCTAATTCGCCACAAAATGCCACAGCAAACGCACCTCCCATCGCCCCTACCGCCCCAAAACGCACCAATTCTCTGGCTGATTGAAATGTGAAAATCATGCCGCCAAAAAAGGCTATTAGCAGCACGGATCGGAAAGAATCCAGGCCTACTGTTACTAAATGTTCCATGATTTTGCGGTGGTCAATTTTGCCTTGGAGTATGCGTAGCAGCACTTGGCCACCCAGGAACAACGTCACAAAAAACCGCTGAAACCACCTGTTATTGAAGGTTTCATCTAAAGGTCGATCGTGCTTTTCTTGGTATTTCTTAACCAATGACTGACGGCTCGCGATTAATTGCAAACAGGGCGAAGCACTGCTAAATAGAGATTTTCGGCAATCCTACAGCAATTATTGCACGATTTGTCTACATATATTTTTTGTCTCTCAGCCCTGCAGTTGGTGGGTTAGGCGCGGTTTAAGATTTATTTATTGGTGACTTAACTTAATCGCCGCGCCCAACCCACCCTACAATATGACTAAAATCTAAAACTCTAGGACTACTCCGCAAGTAACAAGTCGATAAACTTATCCAACTGTTCATTATTCTTTTCCGCTTGCTCTTTGCCAATTCTCAGCAGGTCTGATATTTTATCTTCCGAGGCATCATCAATCGGCAGGGGTTGTTCGTGGCTCAAATCTGGAGTAATTCTCAAATATTGATTCGGTCTTTCAACCGCATCATAAATTTGAATTAGTTGATAATTTACAGTTTCCGCAACTCCCGTCATCATGATATTAATCAAAGGCTCAACCCACTCAACTTGACCCCAATTTTTTACTCTTTCGTAGGGGTATTTTTTCTGAGCTTCTCCGGTTCCCAAGGATAAAATTACCATATCTTTTGCTGTCGGGCCTTTGTCGGGGCGATCGTCGGGAATTATGAATTTATTTCTAACTTCTGCATAGGCACAAAGTGCGGGATTGTTTGCGAAAACTCCCCCGTCAATTAAAGCGTAGCATTCATTGCTAAAAGAGTAGATTTTAGCAACCTCAAAATAAGAGGGAGCTGCCGATGTTGCTCTGGCGATATCTCTAATGAAATAGTCTTCTGCTGGACATTTTTGAGCATCTATTTGATCGAAGAAGTGAGCTTTTCTCCTTTCGATGTCGTAACTGCAAATTAAACAAGGTTTTAGCAGTTCGCTGAGTTTGTAATCGCTAAAATTTTCCCCAAATAATTTTTCTAAGGGCTCCCTGGGATATTTCTCATCTCTCAAACCATCTAGAGATCTGACTTTTTGCCATAATGAAGTCTTAAAAACGTCGCGGCCGCTCTTAATCGAAAAATTAACAGCGTCTTGGGCTGCCCACCGAGGCCTGCTGGGATTTTCGGCATCGGGACACAAATAGATGCAAGTTAAAATTCCTCCCGCACTCGTGCCCGCGATTAAATCAAAATAGTCAGCTATTCTCGCATCTGGGTTGCCACTTTTTTGTTGCAGCTTTGATTCAACGCTAACTAAAACTTGCGCGGGAATAATTCCTCTAATTCCGCCTCCATCTATGGATAAAATTCTGGTATATTTAGCCATAACTGTTGCTTCTTCTGAATGTTTGCTCGTTTCCTACAGTCCGGGAGACAAAAAGTGGTTTGAGATGCTAATCATAGCGGTAATAGCCGTAAGCTGCTTAGGGCGCACCCTACATACATTCGGAATTCATGCACCGATCAATCTCAAATCCCAAATCTTCAATTTAAATTTAATTGGCGGGCTGCGATCGTATAGCGAAAAATGTATTCTACAATTTCTACGTAATTGTAGGCGGCCGCTGGCGAGTCTGCCCAGACTGTGATGCCGTGATCGCGAATTAACAAAGCGGGTACAGAGGGCACACAAATGGCAAAGAAGTCGCAAATTTCCTTGGCTATCTTAGGGACTTCTAAATAATTTGTAAAGAGGGGTATCGACACTTGCGGGTTTTCCTCCCACACCCCTAAACCTTTGAGCATTTCGATCGCGGGTAAAGGCACTGCATCTCCTGCGGTTAGCCGAGAAACTAAATTTGCTTCAATGGAGTGCACGTGATAGCAAGCTTTAGCGTCTGGAAAACAATTGTAAACGGCTAAATGAATGCTGGTTTCGGCCGAAGGGCGGCTGTCGGCAACAGGTTGCTCAACAATAGCGCCGTCTGAGTTCATTCTGATAAAATCTTGTTCAGTTAACTGCCCTTTCGCGCGGCCACTAGCAGTAATCCAAAAACTGCCATCGGGTAAGCGGGCTGAAAGATTGCCAGCAGTCCCAACCATCCAACCGCGATCGTAAAAATGTTTGGCTGCTGCAATTAAATCCGATCTCAAATCGCCACTCATTGTTTACAAATCCTCAATTTTTAATCTACTTTTTACGTTAATAGGAATTGCGCCGATCTATCTAAAAGTAGGGTGTGCACTGCGTACCTTATGAATGAGAATTAAATAACTTAGAATGCGTGATGGTTCTTGTGGGATGGGCGTCCCGCCCGTCCAGAAAGGGCGGGCTATAAACCCAACCCCTACTCCCCACTTTCAAGAGTGTAAATTATTTAATTCGCGATCCTTATATCAAATCCAGTAGCATCGGACTTATATGCACGGGGGCGGGTTTATTATATTGTCTATTATAGGCCATTGTTGCTGGTGAACCCGCCCCTACAAAATTTAACATCATACAATACCGATGCAAACGGAATTTATATTACCTGAGAAAGGCGATAGTTTCAATTCCATTTTTGGGACAAATTTTCCAACACATCAAAAAAATTATCCCATTTAGTATAAGGCTTTTGCTGTTCGTCTAGATACTGGGCAAGCCGATCGCGCGCAAACACCGAGGAAGCCTGCAAAGCCATATTAAAATCCGTCAGGGAATCTCCGATTGCCACCTGTTCCTGGGCCGGGTGCTGGCCCATCACCCGCACCTTAGACACCAATTCCTCATCTCCTTCAAACTCAGAATTGACTTGCAAGCGAGGGCCACTAGCATCCACATCCACAGCATAAATAACGCTCGCCCGGTGTACCAAATCGCCCATTACCGTCTCTACCATAATCCGAAGACCGCCGGAAACGATCGCAAAATCTACCTTTTTTTCGTCCAAAAAATCCAGCAACTCCAACAATCCCGGCCGCATCAGCCTTCCCCTAGAAAATTCCACAATTTCCCCGTAACGTTCCGAGGGAATAGACTCTAGTAACTGCCGCACTCCCGATCGCAAACTCAGCCTTCTAGCGTAGATTTCAGGCATCAGTTGAGACGACAATTCGGGTGCGAAATGCTTGAGCATTGCCACAAAAGTTTCTTCAACAGTTATCGTGCCGTCAAAGTCGCAGAATACCACCCGTTGCTGATTGTTCGGGATTGAAGATTTTTGCTTGTCATCGGTCATTGTCAGTCGCACCTTTCGAGAACGGGAAAATTTTACACAATTAATCGTACACTGTCGAGCGATCGAGCGCGACTGCCCAAAACTAATAGTGACGTGCTGTTTGTTGGCAATTTACCGCAGGATTTTATGCAGATTCTTCGAGAGAATCTTCATCATCCAAGGAATCATCCAAGGAATCATCCAGGGAATCTTCCAGGGAATCTTCCAGGGAATCTTCTACGTCCTGCTTGTGGTTTTTTGTCTTTTGGGGGTTAGACTTAGCCGGCAAACAGATTAAATTATCATCCTCAGTATTAATCAAACCTTTCGATCGCAACTTACCCATCAGTCGTGTCACCGTCACCCGCGTTGAGCCAATTGCGCTGCCAATTTGAGCGTGAGTCAAGGCCCAAGGCAGCCGGTAGCCCCGAACCACATCCGGTTCGTCGTCACTTACGTAAGGTTCGCCGAACTCCTCGATCAACAAAGTGAGAAATCCCAACAGTCGGTCGATCGTCCGGCGCTGTCCCAAAGTGCTCAGCCAGAGAAGTTTCCGCTGGTGTTGGTAGCGAAACGCATCCAAAATTTCCCTACGAAAGTGAGGCCAATTATCCAAGTCGTGCCAATACATCCACACTACGTGAGTTTGATCGGCATGAGCGTAAGCTTGGAGAGTAAACGGAGACTGAGCAACCAGTTCAAAGGGCTGACCGGCCCCGACGAAGCCCAAAAAAGCTTCTTCTGTAGTTTTGTCAACGGATTTTGACTTCGCTGCTGCCGCGCTAACTTGAGCGCTGCCTACGAGCCGCACAGAACCTTTCTGGACTAAATACAGCAGTCCGGGTCTTGCGGGAATCCGCTCATCTTTGCTAAAAGTCCGGCAGCGGTAGTGTTCCTGGGCCCAGTCGATAATTCGCTGCCAAGTGATAAAAGGTCGATCGATAGTCTCTAGAGGTGTGGAAGTTGATTGCATAAGTGAGGCTCTGGGATATATTTGATAGTGAGAAAAACAGCTTTTGCCAGCAGTGCGATACAAAGTGAGACAACCAACCCCCGATCGAGCTTGCACGCTTCTTAACTGTGCTGACTTTTCTTAGTTTTACCGAAAGATTTAATGTAGCAAAAAATACATCAAAATGGTAGAGTTCAGCAAAAAATTTGTCGTAAATTATTGTATAGTTAGCAAACAAATGGCTAGAAAGCCGATTAATTCGAGGTAGCCCTGATCCGGGGAGCCGATCGACTATCTCTGACATCAGCAGTTTAACGTACAAGAACAGTGCAAGTGGTAACAGTCGCTCGTTGCTCTTACGGTAGGATGAGCCGATATGGATACAGCAAATATCTCCCAGTGCCCGGAAGTTACAGTGAAGTGTTTCTTGCTTTCAAGGTTCCAAAGGGCGATCGGCCAGCAAGAGGCACTAGGGAAAATTCCATTAAATCTCATAGGTGGCACCATTCTCAAGAACGGGCAAGATGCCCATTCCACAAGAGATGAATTTTCTTGTGGATCAGGCAAGATGCCTGTTCCTCAACAAGTAATTGAGAATGGTGCAATATTCCCGTTAAATCTTAAATCTTGCACCATTCTCAAGAACGGGCAAGATGCCCATTCCACAAGAGATGAATTTTCTTGTGGATCAGGCAAGATGCCTGTT
>NZ_JAUBTR010000011.1:0-24307 GCF_036705045.1 Microcoleus sp. BR0-C5 | reverse complement strand
CCTAAACAAGTAATTGAGAATGGTGCAATATTTCCGTTAAATCGGAGTAAAGATAGCGCGCGGGTGCTGTACGTGTCTGCGATCGCCCTGAAATTGGCTAAAACTTGGCAGCAGACACCGCAGACAATCGCGGCACAGTTGGCAGAAACACTCGAACCGCTGTGCTACCCAGATTTCGTGGTTAAAGTCGCGCCGGCTGGAATTATCGAGATGGAGTTGACTGATGTAGGTTTAGCCGTCTGGTTGCAACGTTTAGCTCAAACGAACCTCCCAGTTCCAGAATCTAAAATATTATCTTCTGTTGTGTCAGCCGATCGACTGTTTCCCATTCAGTACAGCCACGCGCGCTGCTGTTCCCTGCTGCGAATGGCCCACCGCGATCGGATAATTGCGATCGCGCAGCCCGATGTCGCTACAGCGCCGGAAATTTGGTCGCTGGCGAGTCCAAATCCTATCCCTTGGATTGACGAGGGCGATCGACTGCGGTTAGTGCATCCAGCAGAACGCCGTTTAATATCCCAACTGTTAACAGTGCTAGACAATTTATATCCTACTTTTGACTTGAAAAACCGCGAACAACCTGTAAATTATTTCAAATTAGCCAATAGTTTGAGCGAAGCATTTCAGATTTTTTACAGCCAGTGTCGAATTTGGGGAGAAGTTAAAATAGAACAGCCAAAACTCGCCCAAGCTCGATTAGGTTTAATATTAGCAACTCAATCTTTGCTGCGATTTATCCTAGAATACTTATTGAACGCTCTTGCTCCTTTAGAACTTTGAATTAGTCAAAACAAAAAAGCAATAAGCAACAGGGAATAGCTGAGTTTACTGTATTTTTTGCGCTAGTTTCGGACAAGTTTTATTTGGACAATCGCACTGATATACAAATCCGGTAGCATCGGAATTATGAGTGTGCGAGCGTCCCCGCTCGCGGCGTGGCTCGCGAGCGGGGACGCTCGCACTGACATTATCCAAATATATTATTCCGATGCTACCGGAAACTATATCAAAGAAATTTCCAACAAATCGCGATAACCCGTAACTATTTGACCGAGAAATAGCAACAGGGCGATGCAGTTTAAAACAGTGGAAATTTTCCACCAAGGGTGCGATCGAGCCTGATAAATGTCCGGCGTAATTGCCAACAAACCAACCATCAACAAGTGCAGCGATGCCATAAAAATGAGAAACCAGCGATTTATCATCCCTGCCAAAAATCCCGTCTTTAAATCCTAATATAATTCCTGCATCTAGTTTAAGGTGTTGCAGGCGAGATTTGCTTTTTTTCAGGTTTTGCGATCGGCAGCGTTACTGTAAATGTACTGCCGACGCCTTCTTCACTGGTCAAAGTAATTTCGCCACCCTGCAAGTCCACGCATTTTTTAACAATGCTCAGCCCCAGTCCAGTACCGGGAATTCTACCGACATTTTTAGCCCGGTAAAATGAATCAAATAACCGTTGTTGGTCGGCGACAGGTATGCCAATTCCTGCATCCTGTACAGAAAAAATAGCCTCGCTTTCAGTAAGTTTTAATTCAAAGATTACTTCGCTATTTGGGGGAGAATACTTAATAGCATTGGACAGCAAATTGCCCAGAATTCGCCGGAGCAAGCTGACCTCCAAACACGCCATTGCGGATTGATGGTGATTGACAAAAATCAGCGTCACCCGATCATTTTCAGGTTTCAACTTCAGACTGCTATGAAATTCCGCTACCAACTCATTACAAAACTTTGCTAAGTCTATCGGTAGCAAGGAAAACCCGGTTTTTCCTGACTCAACACGCCCCAGCAGCAGAACATCATCTAATAACAAATCTATGCCTTTTGCGGCTGCTTGAGTTTTGTCTAGAAGTTCTTGTGTTTTCTCCTCTGTTAATGTTAACTTGTACTTGCTAAGAAGTTGTGTAGTGCCGATGATGAAATTCAAAGGATTGCGAACGTCGTGGGCAATCATGTACAGCAAAGATGTTTTCATCTCGTTGAGTTCCTGGGCTGTTTGCAGAGTGCGATCGAGTTGGTCGTGAGACAATTTGAGAGTTAAAGACAACTGGCGCGATCGCAGCAAAATCTCCACCCGCGCTTGCAATTCTATCTTCTCGATCGGAGCGATAATCAAATCGTCAATACTTTGCCAAATAAATTGCGTTGCCATCCCTACATCCGAGCGGGATGTAATCAAAAGAAAAGGCAAGCATACCGGGTGTTCTGCCTGTTTTTGGGCTGCTACCCATTGCCAGTGGCGTTTCAGGGCAAGACCATCAATTATAGCCAGGTCAAAAGATTGATTAAATGGTAAAAAATCATCACTATTTTCTGTTGAGTTTGGCAGCAATACCTCATAGTAAACTGCTAGCCATTCTAATAACAGGCGGCGATTTTCTTTCTGTTCGACAAGCAATAAAATTTGACTCACGCAGGTTCTCCTAGCAAGCTGTGCACAATTCCCAGCAAATCTCTAACGATTAAAGGTTTTACCAACATATTCCGAGCCCCGTGGCAGAGGCTTTCGTGCTGAATAGCAGCGCTTTGTTTGGGCGAGAGTATCAGAAAAGGGATTTGGTGATTTCGCAGTTTTTCGCAGCATTCCCAAATCCGGCGGTCGAAACCAGAAATATCTACTAAAGCCATACCGATTTTAGCAGGCTGACTGATAGCTTGTGCAACATCTTCAAAGCTATAAGCCGCGATCATCTGGTATCCTTCTTTGTTAAGAAATTGTGCTAATAGTTCCAAGTTTCGCTGATTGCGGTCTACGGCTAAAATTATTGAGTTTCCAGTCATTTATCAGCTTCCTCTGAAGACGGGTTATAGAATTTTAGATTTTAGATTTTAGATTTTAGATTTTAGAATGGGGAGTGACCGATCATATAGCGCTCCTAAATCATTTGTGAATTTCTTACTCCCGAACCGCGAGTTCGGGGAGGGTTGGGGTGGGCTAAAAAATTTACGACTCCTGCAAGAATTGCTATATATAGCAATCCTAAATGATTCTACTCGTTACCAGGCTCTGCCTGGTAACGCAGATCCGGAGGCTCTGCCTCGATGTTCGCGCGAGGCAGAGCAAGAGTGATATTGATTCCCAGACAGAGCCTGGAAGTTATTGAAACTGATGCGAGGATTGCTATATGGGTTGGGAGGTTGCCTAAAGTGGGATTCTTTTTTTTATCTGGTATTAGCTTACGTTTTGGCGAGCCATTACATCGGTTTTCAGTTGAGTGAAGTACAGAGGCACGGGGTACAGGACACGGCAAGAGTGCCCAGTGCCTCTACTGTATTTCCTAGAATTGAAAACTGCTATAAAAGCCTAAAAATACACAATTTTACCAATATATTTAAGTTGTCCAGGACTTAGGCTAGTGGTGAGGTGCGCGGTGCGCGCACTAATGCTAGTGGTGAGGTGCGCGCACCGCGCACCCTACTGATTATTGACACTCCTCAGCCTAAAGGCATGAGGATTCTTGCGTCACAGGGATTCCAACGAATTTACTTGCAGGCAAGCATCTTGACCGTATGCCCTACGGCTGCAAGTCCTCTGATAAGAACTACTTGTGCGGCTGCTACATCCCTATCAGTTGTATAGCCACAATCTGAACAAACATGAGTACGTTCTGAAAGCTCTTTCTTACCTGTCACAACACCACAACTGGGACAAATTTGGCTTGTCTTACGGCTATCTACTTTTTGGAAATAGACATCGCGCTTGAAACAAGTTTGATTGAGGATGTTGAAGAACTGACCAAATCCAGCATCTAAACAATGCTTACCTAGCATTCCTCTAGATAACCCAACGAGGTTTAAGTCCTCAACAAAAATCATCCCCACATTGTCACAAAGTTGATGAGATAGGTTCCGATGCCAGTCTTTACGACAGTTAGCGACGTACTCATGTAACAGAGCAACTTTCCTTTGGGCTTTCTTCCAATTGTTCGAGCCTAATCGTTTTCTGCTGACGCGCTGTTGCAGCAATTTAAGCTTGCGTTTGGCATCTATAAAAAACCTCGGACGCTTAATCAAAAGTCCATTAGAAGTTGCGACAAAACTTGTTAATCCTACATCTATCCCTACTGCGCCCCCGTGTGGCATAACCATTGGTATATCTACATACCACTGAATTGTGAGCATAACATACCATCCAGAAACACGCTTAACTACACGCGCCTGTTTAATTATTCCACCATCAGGAATATCCCGCGACTGGCGCACTTTAACTGCGCCAATAACAGGTAATTTCACCACGCCATTAGATAACGGGTTTTGTCCTAACTGTGGGAAAGAGAAAGACCTCATATGCCCAGGATTTTTAAACCTTGGAAATCCATGATTCTGTTCCCACATGGACACAAAAGCCTTCTCAAGCCGTTTAAGTGTTTGCTGCAAGGACTGAGCATTAACACGTTTTAAATACTCATTGTCTTTACGTACAGCAGTTAAAGACTTGCACTGGCTAGCAAATGTTGGACGTGGTGCATCAGCAGGAATGATGTATTCATATTTAAGTGAACAAGCATTAACCTGACAACTACGAGACTTATACCAATCTTTCCGTTCCGCTAAAGCATAGTTATAAACTCGCCTATGAGTTTCTAACCATTCTTCAAATAATGCTGACTGGCTTTGTGTTGGTTTCAGTTTAAATTCGTAAGTCAGGTTAAACACTTTTATCACCCCCTAACTACATTATATATTGTTGTCTATCTTTCGTGTTGCCGTTTGATAAAGTCGCCCTAGAAGGGCGAGGCTCTGACCCCAGAATTTTCGGTAGATTCACGACTGCCTTCATTAGCTGCAATTGCCCAAAAACAGCACGACAAACCGCCATTCAATCTTCATCGGGTTGGGCCTCAATCCACACCGGCGCCGAACTCAAAATGCCGCGCAGCCCCCGTATCGGTTTGCTGACTTTGATGCCGTAGCGAGTAATATCAAGTTCTCGCAGAGTTCTCTCGAAATTGCTGACTCGTTTTTTAATTACTCCGATCGCCTTGCGGATTTCAGTCCTATTATGCAATTGGCGTTCCAGATAACGTATAAACAGAAGATTATCCGCCAAATAGCTAATCCCGATCTCGGTCAGCCGAAAATCTCCGCTAATGGCTTCTACCTCATTAATCAAGATAACGGTGACTCCCATATTCTTTAGATACTTACACAAAGCGTGCAAATTGTTCACCAAATCTTGCCCC
The DNA here is from genome assembly GCF_036705045.1 of Microcoleus sp. BR0-C5. Taxonomy (NCBI): domain Bacteria; kingdom Bacillati; phylum Cyanobacteriota; class Cyanophyceae; order Oscillatoriales; family Microcoleaceae; genus Microcoleus; species Microcoleus sp. BR0-C5. The sequence goes on along the minus strand of NZ_JAUBTR010000011.1, from coordinate 19,121 downwards.
TGCATCGAAAGCTGATAGCCAGAAATACTGTCAAGCATCACAATCCGGGTCTTTTCCTGCTCCACCTCCTGGCGTACCATACAGGCAAACTGATCCGGCGAGTATAGCAAAGGTTCCACGGGTATCACCGAAAGACTTCCTTGCCCAATCATCGCCCCAACCGGGATGTTAACTGATTCGCAGCGGCGCAGCAGAGTAGAACTTGACTCCTCAAAAATGTAAACTACCGATCGCTCCCCCCTTCCTGCAGCTTCCTTCATAAACTGAATCCCCACCGTAGTTTTACCAACGCCGCTAGGCCCGCTAATCACCGTGACAGTCCCCCGTTCCAGTCCCCCGTGCAGCAGTTCGTCCATTTCTGGAACCCCAGAAGAAATTGCTTCCGCAACAAAATCCTGTTGAAAGTTGTCCGGCAGCAGTCGCGGAAATACCTCCATACCAGCCTGAGTCAGGCGCAGCGAATGGCGGCCGCTGCGGAAGTTGGACCCTCGCAGCTTGGTGACAGACAGGGCGCGTCCTTCAGGCCGCAGTTCCAAGTAAATTACTCCGTCGCTGATGAATTGCAAATCGTCATCGGGAGAACTTGAAGTGCCTTCGGAGGTGAACACCACCGTCGCCCCCCCTTCCACCAAAAACCGCAGAAAAGACAAAACTTGCTTGCGAAACTGAAACTCATCCGCAGCTAAGTAGCGAAATTGAGTGATTGCGTCCAAAAACACCCGTTGTGGCTTGACAGCTTGGACTCGTTCGATAATCTTTTGTGTAGTCGGTTCTCGCTCCACCTCCGAGGGCGAGAAAATGTCATAAGTCTGAACTTCTGTAAAAAATTCTGAGGATGGGCTCAAATCGAGGAACGCCATCGCTTCAATATCAAAACCGAGAGTTTTGGCATTGGCGCGCAATTGCGCTTCCGGCTCTCCTAAAGTAATAAACAGGGGCGTTTCTCCCAAAGCCACACCTGCTGCCAAAAAGTGAAAACCCAGTGTAGTCTTGCCAGTACCCGGGCCGCCGCGCACCAGATAAGAGCGTTGAGAAATTAGGCCGCCGCCAATCACTTCGTTGAGACCGGTAATTCCCAGAGAAATTCGGTTTTGAGACATTTGTTTGTTCATGTTTTGAATATCGGGCCCGTATTAATATTTAATGGTTTTAGGCAGTGTTTTGATGATTTTTTTTACCGGGCGTCTGATAACCTTCATGAAATCTTTTTCTACCGAAAATCACGTTAGCACACAAGAATTAGAAAGTATTGTCGGCACTGCTGGCATCTGTCTGCGACAGTACACAGAGGTATTTTGGCAAGAACGATTAGAAAAAGCAGTTGCCCCGGGCACGAAAATAGATTGTACCGTTTACCCCAATACTCAGGAAGAACTGGCAGCGGTGATTGAAGCTGCTCGGAACAATCGGTGGGGGGTATTGCCGACGGGAAGCGGCAGCAAACTCGATTGGGGGGGTTTAGTTAAATTAGACCCCGCCAACCCCCCTGGGGCAGAGGGGATCGTGGCCGTGAGCACCGGGCGTCTGAACCGGCTTGTAGAACACGCTGTGGGCGATTTAACCGTGACTGCGGAAGCGGGAATGAAGTTTGCCGATTTGCAACAAATTTTAGCCGCAGCAGGTCAATTTTTGCCGATCGATCCGGCGTATCCGCAACAGGCAACTTTGGGCGGCATTGTCGCTACTGCTGATGCGGGTTCCTTGCGGCATCGCTATCGCGGGGTTCGCGATTTGCTGTTGGGAATGACCTTTGTGCGATCGGACGGTAAAATTGCCGTAGCCGGGGGTCGAGTTGTTAAAAATGTAGCCGGCTACGACTTGATGAAACTGTTTACTGGTGCTTACGGCACATTGGGCGTCATTTCTCAAGTAACTTTCCGAGTTTATCCGCTGCCGGAATCATCGGGAACCGTAGTGCTGACAGGGGAAATTAATGCTTTGTCCCAAACGGCTCAAATCTTATTATCCTCTGCTTTGACACCAAGTGCAGTTGATTTGCTTTCACCTGAATTAGTCGCAAAATTAGGCTTAGGAAAGGGCACGGGATTAATCGTCAGATTTCAAAGTATCGCAGAAAGTGTTAAACAACAATCAGCCCGCTTGCTGGAAGTTGCCGAAAAGTTGGGTTTGCAAGGCACTAGCTGCTGCGAAAATGATGAGCATCAGTTATGGCAAAGATTGCCAGAAACAATGTGGGATTCTGGCACAAAGTCGGCAATTATTTGCAAAATAGGAATCAGACCGTCGGAAGCTGTAACGGCCATTAACGAATTGCCGGTACAGGACGCTTGGATTCATGCAGGCAGCGGTTTGGGGGTTTTGCGGTTTGAGAATGCGACTGCGGACACGTTGTTGCAGGTACGCAGAGGGTGCGAAGCCAAAGGCGGTTTTCTGACTGTTTTAGCAGCCCCGATCGATATCAAGCAACGGTTAGATGTTTGGGGCTATACTGGAAGTGCGATCGATTTAATGCGCCGGATCAAACAGCAGTTTGACCCGGAAAATCTTTTGAGTCCCCATCGTTTTATAAGCGGTATTTAGTTTAAACTTTGTAGTCAGGAGTTGGGTCTTTCTTGAATCCCGGTCTATGTCATTTGTGAACCAGATTTGTTTTTTAACGAACCGCGAAGGCGCGAAGACCGCGAAGAAAGAGAAAAGAAGAGAAGTTTTTGTTTGCTTGATGGATTTAGGCTTGCTAAGCATAGCAACCGCGCCTGACTGTTAGGAAGTTCTTTTCTTAATTGCTGAAATATAAGCAATCGATTGCTTCTGACTTCTTTGCTAGATAACTAAATCCTTTTTTCTTCTTCCTTCTTCCTGACATCCGTTACATCCGTTACAGAATCCGTTGCCGAACTTCCTTCTTCCTTCTTCCATATATGCAAACTTCAGAAAAATCTCCAGTTCCCAGCGACGATTTAAGACCAGCCAAAGAAAGCAACTTTCTAGCACAAAATCCCCACTTACAAACCCTCGAAATCCCAGGTTTCGACGCCAACAATCCGCCAGATCCGAAATTAATCGATACTTGCGTACACTGCGGCTTTTGTTTGTCAACTTGTCCGAGTTATCGCGTACTCGGCAAAGAAATGGATTCCCCCAGAGGCCGCATTTATTTAATGGATGCAATTAACGAAGGCGACGCACCTTTAAACGAAGCAACCTCACAGCATTTTGATACTTGTTTGGGCTGTTTGGCCTGCGTTACAACTTGCCCTTCTGGAGTACAATACGACAAGTTAATTTCCGCCACTCGCCACCAAGTTACTAGAAATCAGGAACGCACTTTTTCCGACAATGTAATTCGCACTCTGATTTTTAATCTCTTCCCTTATCCTCACAGATTGCGGCCTTTGCTTGTACCCCTGTTTATCTATCAAAAATTAGGACTGCCAAAACTTGTCCGCAAAACAGGTTTGCTGAAAAAAGTCTTTCCCCGCTTGGCGGCGATGGAATCAATTTTGCCGAAAGTTACTGTCGATTCTTTCCGGGATAATTTACCAGAGGTAATTCCGGCACAAGGAGAGAAACGCTATCGAGTCGGCGTGATTTTAGGCTGCGTGCAGCGGCTGTTATTTTCGCCCGTTAATGAGGCTACTGTGCGTGTTTTGACGGCTAACGGTTGCGAGGTTGTGGTTCCTAAAAGTCAGGGATGCTGTGCTGCTTTGCCGGAACACCAAGGCCAAGCGGAACAGGCTAAAGCCTTGGCGAGACAAATGATTGATAGCTTTGAAAATACTGGCGTTGATTTTGTGATTATCAACGCTGCTGGGTGCGGCCATACTTTGAAAGAATACGGTCACATTTTAGCAGATGACCCGCAATATCGGGATAAAGCTGAGAAATTTGCTGCTAATGTTAAGGACGTGCAAGAGTTTTTGGCAAGTGCAGGAATTACGGCAAAACTCAATCCTTTGATTGACGGAGATTTGACAATTGTGTATCAGGATGCTTGTCATTTGTTGCACGGCCAAAAGATTAGTTTGCAGCCGCGTCAGTTGTTGCAACAAATTCCGGGGGTGAAGTTAAAAGAACCTGTGGATGCGGCTTTGTGCTGCGGGAGTGCGGGGGTTTACAATATGCTTCAGCCGGAGGTTGCTGATGAATTGGGAGTGCAAAAGGTGGAGAATTTGCTGAATACTGGGGCGGAGTTGATTGCTTCTTCTAATCCGGGTTGTTCTTTGCAAATTAAGAAGCATTTGGAGTTGCAGGGAAAGGAAGTTACTTTGATGCACCCAATTGAGCTTTTGGATTATTCGATTCGCGGGGTGAAGTTGCTGAGGAAGTAGTTTTGTAGGGCGGGTGGTGTCCGCCATGTTTTGGATGCGCTGAGGGTGAATGAGATTTTTTTTAAGAGATTTCTTGCATTCATCCCAAAAAAATCAGGAAATTATCTGCGTTTATCTGTGTTTATCTGCCTTACATCTGCGGTTAATTTATCTATCTAAAATAGACTTGAGTTGCATAAATATTTGATTGATGGGTTAACCGCAGATTTTAAGCAGATAAACACAGATAGACGCAGATAATTTAATAATTGAAAGTGATTGAGTGCAACTCAAGTCTAATGACTAATTCCCCTCTTCTAACTTCAAAAAATGCACCTGTCCCGAAGCTTCCGCCACTAAGATTGTCACCCCATCAGGTGCAATAGCGCAAGCTTTCAAAACACTATCTCCGCTGAAACTAGCAATTACTTCTCGACTTAACAAATCCCAAACTTTGAGAGTATTATCGTCCGAAACAGAAATTGCCTTTGTTCCCATAGTCGCCACCGATGTTACCGCATCTGCATGACCTGCCAAAGTAAAAACTTCTTTTCTACTTGACAAATCCCAAACTTTCAAATTGTGTTCCCGCCCTCCTGAAATCGCCCATTTGCCATCTGCCGTAACTGCCACAGCATTGACAAAACTCTCATGACCTTTAAGAGTGAAAAGTAGATGTTTGACGGCTAAATTCCAGAAATTTGCCAAAATATTCTTTTCTTTCCCCAAACTCCAAACTTTTAGAGTTTGGTCGCCGGAAGCCGAAATAACCCGCTTGCTGTCGGGAGTAACTGCCACAGCTTTTATCCCGTCCTCATGACCTGCAAAAGTCAAAAGTTCCTCTCCTGTTTCTAAACTCCAAACTTTAATAGTTTTGTCTCCAGAACCGGAAATCGCCATCGTTCCGTCTGCCGTCACTGCCACAGAATTTACCCAGTCTGTATGACCACTGAAAGTAAATATTTCCTTTCCAGTTTCTAGATTCCAAACTTTCACAGTTTTGTCGCCGGAACCCGAAACTACTCGCTTGCTATCCGGTGTAATTGCGATCGCTTTTACCCAATCTTGATGCCCCGAAATAGTAAAAATTTCCTGTCCGTTTTTGAGATTCCAGACTTTAATGCTGTTGTCTCCTGAACCGGAAATCGCTTTCGTACCGTCTGCCGTCACTGCTACAGCATTTACCCAGTCATTGTGACCTGCAAATGATAAATTTTCTTTGCCTGTTTCTAAATGCCAAACTTTGAGAGTTTTGTCTGAGGAACCAGAAACTATCCACTGGCCGTCGGGGGTAACAGCCACAGCATTCACTGGGGCGATGTGATTGGTAAAAATGAAAAGTTCTTCTTTTGTTTCCAGATTCCAAACTTTCAGCGTTTTGTCGCCGGCAGCTGAAATTACTCGTTTGCCGTCGGGACTGACTGCCACAGCTTGAACGAAACTGCCGTGTTTTCCTAAAGTAAAAAGTTGCTTTCTTTCTGACAAACTCCAGACTTGAACTGTTCCGTCGTAACTGCCGGAAATTATTTGTTCGCCGTCGGGAGTAACTGCTACACTTTTTACCCAGTCTCCATGACCTGTGAGAGTAAAAAGTTCTTTTCCGGTTTCTAGGTTCCAGACTTTAATGCTGTTGTCTCCAGACCCAGAAATCAACCGTTTGCTATCAGGAGTTACTGCTACCGACTGGACAAAACTGCTGTGACCTTTGAAGTTGAAAATTACTTCCCTGCTTGTCAAATCCCAAACTTTAATACTGCCATCCCAAGAACCTGAAATTACTAGCTTGCCGTCGGGAGTTACTGCTACTGCTTCTACGGCAAAAGTATCGCCTGCAAAGGTAAATATTTCTTGTCCTGTTTCTAAATCCCAAATTTTAATCGTATTGTCCCAAGAACCGGAAATTACTTTAGTGCCGTCGGGGCTGACAGCTACAGCATTGACGTAGGTAAGATGACCTTTGAGGGTGGAAAGTTCTTCTCCTGTTTCTAAGTGCCAAATTTTAAGAGTGTGGTCGGAGGACGCAGAAATTGCCCGCTTGCCGTCGGGGGTGATTGCTACACCTTGTACCCAGTCTGTATGTCCGGTGAGGGTACGCAGCAATCTCCCGCCGGGAGGGGTAAAGCTGGGCGTTAGCGGTCGCAGCCACGGGGTTTTTTGTTGTTGTGTCTGTGCTAGCAGGGCTTGAATTTCTGGACTTTCAAAGCGCATCAAGCGGGCTATTAGTTGGGTGGCTAGTTGGCTTTTATCTGTGGCTAGAATGTGGGCTGACAGCCGAATTGCTTCTTGGATTAATTTGAGTTGGTCGGCTTTTTGGTCTGAAATAATATCGGGATTTGTTGCTAAATCGTAATCTTCTATTAGGGCCTGTACTCCCGATGCTGACAGCTTGGCTTTAATAAAATTGTAATCTGTTAGTAAGCTGTATAATTTTTCGGAGTCTGAAGTCGCTGCTAGCTGACTGGGCACGATTCCCAGGTAGTGCGTCTGTTCTGCGGGCTGCATTTTATCCAGCCCTTGTTTAAACTCGGTCATAAATTTACGGATGTGTTCTTTAAATGTATGCGATCCCTAGCTGCACCCTACCGAAAAGCCGATCGACAATCTTTTCTCTTAGACTTAGCATGACATATTTGAATGCTATGTGCTACGGGCTTGCTGTCCTCGGTTTGGTAATGGTTGGAAGAATTGCTGGTTTTTTAGTCGGAGTCTGCTTTGAGAATTTTCAAGCAGTGCGCTTATAATAAATCGCCGTCAATATAATTCAACTCAGCAACGCCCAATTTACCGATCGACAAAAGCTTAGATATATCGTTGCTTTTCTTAACATAGCTGGTATTTGGGCGATGATGGTCGATCGATAAACACTCTCAAGCTAAAAATTTTCAGGTATCGCAATCCTATTTCAAGTGCGAAAAAGACTTTTTATAACGAAATATGATGGCGGATGCTCTAATTTTCTGTCAAGTCGGCCGCATCAGCGAGGCAGATGTCCCCCTGGTTGGGTTTCGTACCTCAACGGCCTCTGCAATCTGTTTCACCCAAAGCTCTCAGAAAGCTTTGCAGGTGCGCCCCCTTCCTCTAAAATATAGAAAAGGACTTGCACTCTTAAACCGGGTTTCTAGACAAAATCATTGGTTTGACCGCTAGGTACGTAGTCAGAAACCCAGTTTCTGACTCCATAGCGCGCAAGTCACGATCGCAAATAAAGCAGTATTGACTTTAGAGACAAATTTCATGGATGTTATCGAGTTTTTCGAGTTAAGTGCAGGTAAATGGTTTTCTCAGCGTACCGTACACAATCTCAATTCTGGGGAATTGCAGGCAGGTAAATCCGACCTCAAAATAGAAATACTGACAGCTAGCGATGCAGCAGTGGTCAAACTTTGCCAACAACACTCGATTAACCCGGCTTCAACTAAGCTAACCAGCGTTCGGATTAGTTGGGACGGTATTCCTGATCGCGACAAAGCTAAACAAATTGGTTCTACAATACTAGCGATCGTACCAAATCCCGACAATCCAAGCGTTGGCAAAGTGTTGCAAGACAAGGGTAACAGCCGCTACGTGATGGGCGACGACGTACTGACATTGATTACAGAATCAGACACCCTCCATGCCGAAGAAAGGCTGTGGTATCTCATGCCCAACCTGCGGCTGCGGACTAGCGTTGTTAAGCAAGCTAACGGTACCGAACAAGCATCTTTTTGTTCGGAAATTCGGATGGGAGTAAGTGCCCCAAGTGAAAAGTGAAAAATAACTATCTAGTTCCCCAAGTTTACAGTCTATTTCTGCTTTCTCCCTTCTTTCTTCGGCCTTCTCGGGCAACGGCTTTTAACTTGGTATGAAAATCAGTGTGTTTGACAACTGGGAATGATTTGGCTACAGGTTTGTCAGCTAATTTGTGCTCAGCTTCGGCTCGATCGGCTAGGGCGGTAACAGCCACATCTTCATATACTACAAATTCTGTATTTTCTTTTGTACGATCGTCCGCTGTAGGTAATTTTCCTGTTTCCTCTGCCTCTGTGTTTGGGACTTCTGCATGAAGCGCCACATCAAGTTGCGCCTCTGAGGGCCCATGCAAATCTAACTCTGCAGCAGTTACTTCCGATTCCTGGTTCGATAAAAGTATATCTTCCGGTGACAGTTGAGCAGCACTTTCCCCGGTTAAATTTTGAGGAAAATTATTGCATACCAGGCGTTCAAACTCGCGATTGAAATGATAGAGAGGTTGACCTATCCGATGCCACATACTCAATAGCTGTCCCACAGAAACAGCCTTGTAGCGGCCTTGATAAAGCGCTTCAACCACTGCTAAACGCAGCCAATAGCCGGGATACTTGGTCAGCCATTCACCCGCCAATTTCTCGGCTTTTTTGCCACCTAGGTCAAAACCGTAGTGAACCAGCAGAGCCGCTGCTTGTGCAGATATTGCGGTCACTTCTGTCATGTGTTGTCTGTTGACTGTTGACTGTTGACTGTTGACTGTTGACTGTTGACTGTTTTCTGTTGACTGTTTTCTGTTGACTGTTGACTGTTGACTGTTTTCTGTTGACTGTTGACTGTTTTCTGTTTTCTGTTTTCTGTTTTCTGTTGACTGTTTTCTGTTGGTTCCCAATTCCCAATTACCAATTACCAATTCCCCATGCCCAATGACCAATGCCCAATTAGCCAATTGAATTAATCGGATAAACGCACTCCTCCTTCTACAGTTCGCGCGTCCCCGGAAAAAGGTTGGGGAGTCCCATTCCAGTTGAAGTCGCTAATTCTAAAAGTCAGGCTGCCGACTTGACGCTCAGGATTAAAACGCAAAATGATTGCGTAGCTACGGCGACTGTATTCTAAAGTGTAATTCGTACTGATTGTTTCCCCGCTTTCTAAATTAATAGCACTTTGAAATCCAACTCGAAAGCCTCCGTAAACTTGCTGGACAAGCCCAAAAGACAGGACTCTCAAATCTACTAAGCGATCGAATAAAAACGGGGATATACCGTCCCGTCCCACCTGGGTATAAGTCACGTTAAACCCAGTGTAATCGAGGAAAGGGCGGGAGAAATGACCGAACTGCCCTTGAATGCCGACGCTGGGGGCGATCGAATTTTGTCGATCGCCACTGCTGTAATAAGTACCAACTCCTCGGAGTCCCAAAGCCAGTTGCAAGAAAGGAACCACCGGCGTCCGCGTATACCTCAAACCCTGGGTGGGAGTGCGGGGTAGCGGTTCGCCCTCCCACAGGTTGAAGCCGCGGCTCAAGGCAAAGCTGACTTGGGAACGGCCCAGATCGACGCGGTTGTTTTCCCGCACTGGTTCGAGCAAGTCGGCTCGATCGGTGTCAGCATTGATAAATTGAAACCCAGCTTGGTAGCTGAGATTGATGCCCGTGCTTCCGAGTTGGATGACTGGGGAAGTGAGGACTGCGCCGAGACTGCTCTGCACGGTTTGATAGCCCAGAGAACCGTTAAACAGTCGATCGCGATAACTGTATTCTGCAGCCAGAGAGTGAGTGCCGATCAACTGTCGGAGGCGCAAATTGCCCCGAAAGCTGTTTTCCGGCAAATTCGGGAAATCTTCCAAACTCAGAAATATTGCCGATCCGTCCAGGCTGGTGCGCGGGCCGAGACTAGCGCGTAACCTCGCTTTCAGCCCGTAGCTATCGGGAGAAAACGGATTACCGCCGTGCTTTTCCACAACCCGCTGCAGGTAAATTTGGGGTGTCAGGGTCAGCCGCACCGGCCCGTTTTGCAACACCTCAAAACCGCACTCGGCATACAAACCGCCGCGGTCGCCTCCGTCGTAGCCAAAGGTCAAACACGGGCCGTTTTGCTGCCGGCTGTCAAACACTTGCCTGCGGGGATACACGGGTATTTTCACGCGGTTGTCGAACACCAAGCGGGGTTTAGTTGTGACCAATTCCTCAGCCGTGGGCGAAATCCTTCTAATCGTCGCCCTCCGGGCCCTGTATTCAAATTCCGGCGGGGAAAACGGGTCGTTAGTAAGCCGAATGTTGGTTGCTACCCTCGCGCCGTCTGGCAGGAGTTCGATGCGTTCTGCTTCAAAGCGGACGCGGTTGACGGCACCAGTAACTTGGGGGGCTGCTAGCTGTCCGCCGCCGCCGATAGTCACTGTAGCAGCGCCGGGGGATTTGACTCCGCGCAGGGGCTGCTGGCTGGTAATTCGATCGCTCAGCGGCTGTTCGAGAATTGTCCCTGCACTGATATCCGTCGGCAGTGTGGGGGTCAATTCGCTACCTGCTGCAGGCAGGAAAATTTCGCCCCTTGCTTGTTCGACGGCCCCGCTGTTGAGGCCGAGATTGAACTCCATCCGCTGGCCGCGCACTACTTGTTGGCCGCGGGTATAGGCGACATTGCCGGATGCTACCACTTGGCGGGTGACTAAGTTGACGATCGCCCGATCGGCATCAATCACTGTTTGCCGGAACCGCACCACGACATTACCAACCGCCGTGACAATTTGCTGCTTATCGTCGAATTCTTGGCTGTCAGCCTTAACTTCGATAGTATCGGCCGGAGTGACCGGAAAAGGCACCGTCCGCCCAGAAGGGGCGGTGCGGACTCCCGGCGCGGCTGGTTTAGGTTTCGGTCTCGGCGCGGGGGGGGTTCTGGGTGCGGGGGCGGTTCCTGGTGCGGGAATGTCGAACTCCTGTTGCCCGCTGGGTGCTGGTTCTAGCGCGGGTTCGGGAACGGGAATTTCTGCAGGTTGGGGAGAGTTATCTTCTAACTGCCGGCCTTGGGCCTGATACCAACTTTCCTGCTTTCCGGCAAGATTTCTCTCCTGTTTTCTCTGGGCCTCTGCGGTTCGTTCCCGATTCCGAATGGCAATGGCATTTTCTACCGAACCCAATTGGTAAGCTGTAAACGAGGAATCTTTCCGAGTTTCCGCAGTTTCGGGTTCTTCGACAGGGGGCTGCCCCTGAAATCCCACCACTGCCTCGCCACTTTCGACTTCCGCTAGGGGGTCGGCGATTTCTGGAGGCTGGTCGGTGGCTGGCGTAGTGCCCTGGAGTGTGGCTGCGGGTTCTGCTTGGGCTGGTGTGGGTTCTGGCTGAACGATATCTGGGCTTGGTTCCGGTATTTCTGCGGGGTTGCTGCGGGTGTCTCCATCGCCGGCCGCGACAGTGAGGGCGACTTTTTTTGGCTTTGCGATGTAGATGATGCCAGGGGGTTCTGGCGGCGGTACCGGATAGGGCATAGTTACAACAGGTAAGTCATCCGATTTTAGATTTTAGATTTTAGATTTTAGATTTTATAGGGTGCAAATTATTGAAAATTTTTGCATCTAAAAGGCAACTGTTTAGACATTAATCTGACATCTAAAATTTGCAGTGGCTTTGGCGGGTCGAAAGATGGCTGATTTGAGAACTTGCTTTCGCCACAAGATAACCTCGCTGCTGGTGCGAGGTCAAGTTTTGTTCGATTAATTTTTGCGAGTTGGCGGGCTAGCTGGGGGGCTGCGGTGGCGTAACCCCCAGCCAGCGGGCGGGATAACTTGTTTATTCCATGTCTCTGCGGTTGGGGTTCCGGGCTGGGTCATTGGACAAAAATCCAAATATGAACAGGGAAACAAAAAATAAAACAACTACATTAACTACGATTTTGAGGGTTAGCACTGTGGGAGTCTCCAAAGATGGCCTAATACTGAGCTGATTTGCTGCTGTTGCCGCAACTTTTTTATCATAAGCTAAAGATTAGTCAATTTTATCTTTGCTTTTGAGGATTTTGGGCAAGTTGATTTTTGCCCAATTCCAGAGTTGCTCGGCGATGTTTTCTAGCTGCAGCATAACTCGATCGAGCCATTCGAGCACTTGTTCTAGCGGGTGCTTAATGTATCCCATCGATTCTGCTTTTGTTTCTAAGTATTCGCCCTCGGGTTGGACGCCTGCGCTGTGATTTTTGGGTTCGGCTGCGGCGGGGGTTGGGGCGGTGTATCTGCGGGTTTGCGCGGTGATTGCTGCTGGGGATTGGCTGTTTTGTCGGGTGTTCGGGTTTGTGTTTTTTGGCACTTGGGTTTCCGGCGCGCGCCCTGGGGTTGATTCTGCTGCGAGTGCAGAGCTATTTTTTTGAGTAACTGCTAAATCAGATAAATCAGATGCTGTTTGGGGTTGACTTTTTGGGCTTTTTGTGAGCAAGCTCTGTTTTAGCTGCCCCAGCAGGCGGTGAAGTGCTTCGGGGTAAGGGGAGATTGAGACTGCGGTCGATCGACCTTCGGGCAATTCTCCTACTTCTGCAATTTTCTGCTTGACTTTTGGGATAGCTTGTGATATTAGGCTTTGAGCTTTTGCCTCTGGTTCGGAACTTCCGTCGATTAAATGCTGCGGTGCTGCTTCCCCGAATAAGTCTTGCCAGTTCAGCCACGGTCGATCGACCTCTGGGCTATTTTGTGTGTTTTCTTGTTCTTGTCGCTGTTTTAAATAATACTGAATTGCGACTGATTTTTCCGTATTATCACTGGCGGCTGTTTCTTTGCCCAAAAGATGGTCTACTGACGACCAAATCATTTGTTCGATGTTTCGAGCGTATTTTTCGAGGATGTCACGGGCGGACAAATCTACATTAGCGTCTGTGCCGGCTGTATTAATTTTTACTCCGGGGGTCTCCGTTGGTGGGGCGGTTGTTTTTAGGGCTGGCGGCAGGGTTAATTCCTCGATGTTGACGGCGGCGCGATCAAGTAATGTAACAAAGGAGAGAGGAGTAGGGGGTCGATCGAACTTGCTGTTAAAATTAGTTTCTAGTTTTGGGGTATTGTGGTCGATCGAATTTGATGCCGCAATTGACTGCTGTGCGGTTTTTGCTTCGATCTGCGCGCGGGCTTTTTGGACTAGGATGGCATTGCGGTCGATCGATTTTTTAACTGCGAGGGTTGATTCTCCAAACTGATTTCTTTTCAGAGCAACCGGACTCGTCTGAAGCCATGCCATCAATTCCCAAAAACGACGCATCGGCGGTAACTGCGCTTTTTTGGCCGCCGAATCCAAACCGAGATTAAATTTTAATTCTTTTTGGGTAATTTCCCGTTGTTCGGGGCCGGTGTTGGCAACTTCCCAAGTTATGCGACCTTCGAGCATTTCCTGCTGTTCGGGTGTCAAAATATCTAATATCTGATTTTCTTTTCCCACTAATACTAAAGTGCGGGCTGGGATAAAACTGGCAATTCCCTCAACTTTCGGCTGGGGTTGTAATTTAGTTTTAGCCAGCGGGTGTTCTAAGACCGAAGTGGTTTGATGCTTTGCGGTTTGTCCGCTAAAATTGATTGCCGGAGGTAAATTGTTAGCAGTATTTCCCTGATTAATTAACAGCGGGAAGCTGGCTAAAGTTTTCGCGGTTTGCGACGAGGTTAGTAAATTTTCGGCGAGGTGCAAAATTTCGGCGATCGAACTTTCCTCGGAAACTTCCCCCTGATACCAATTTTGTGGCAAATCGGGATTTTCGTCACCGCCAAATTCTTGCAGTTCCGGTAAATCTATTTTTTGACTTGATTCCCGCAACTGTCGGCCCAGCATTCGGGAACTTTGCACCAGCAAATAAGCTGGATAAAGCAGAATTTGGGTGGCGGTGAGAGTTGCTTCTTTAATTTGACGCCAAGTTCGATCGCAATTGTCAGCGACTTGGCGGGACTGTTTCGATATAAAATTTAATAGTCGGCTTTGGTATGGGCCGTAGTAACCGTTGGACATAAGTTTAATTATTGAATTCAGGGAATTGCTAAATATTGCTGTAAAATCAAAGCGAGCTCTTAATCTCCGCTTCAAACCCTCTGAAACCTTTTTCTTCGCGTCCTTCGCGTCTTCGCGGTTCAATCCGATCTTTGATTCCTACACAAGTTTGATTTTAGCTAAAAATGAGCGCTTCTGTGTCACCTGCTAGCAACAATATTTCTGCCACTGTCGAAAAGTTGCGACGCCTCAGCCAAGTGGAGGTTCAGTCTGGTTGGAGGTACTGCGATGCTGACTCGGCTTTCTCTTCGGTAAATATTTGTAACAGCCCTGTTGCCGAACTTAACAGGAAAGGACATATTGCTTGGCCGTCTGGGAAGCAAGTTTTGTATTTGGGCCAGCAATTTGTAATTCCTGACAATTTGCACGGCTATCCTGTGGTTGGTTTGCGGTTGCTGCTGGGCTTGACTTGGTGGGCAGAAGATGCTCAAATTTTTGTCAACGGCGAGTTAGTCGGACGGGGAGATTTATTTGATTTTGCCGATCGAGTTTTGTTGAGTTCGTCGGCTAATCCCGGAGATGAATTTTTAGTAATTTTGCGGTTGGTAAGTCCGGGTCACGATAACGGTGCTTTAGTGCGATCGATTTGTTTGTACGAAGCTGCTGATTCTTCTTGTTTTGATCCGGGTTTTGTGGCGGCCGAATTAGAGATTTTGCAAAATTCGCTCACTCAAAATTTAGAAATTGAAAATTCCCAATACCTCCCCACCGAAATAATAGCAAATTCGCCCAGGTTTGTCAAGGGGGAAATGCTGAAATCTGAGATTGATTTGGCGCTTGGTTTGATTGATTGGTCTGCAGTGGGCGATCGCGAAAAGTTTGATCGCTCGCTGTCGGTTTTGCGGCACAATTTATTGGGATATCTGCGGGCTTTTTTGGGGGATTTAGATGAGGGAACCGCAGAGGCCACAGAGGCCGCAGAGGGAGGAAGAAGAGAGGAAGTTTCTCAGGTTGGAGAAAATAGCGATGCTACATCTATATATATAGGAGAACCTGGTGCTCTGACATCTTTTTCTGGGGATTTAGATGAGGGAACCGCAGAGGCCACAGAGGCCGCAGAGGGAGGAAGAAGAGAGGAAGTTTCTCAGGTTGGAGAAAATAGCGATGCTACATCTATATATATAGGAGAACCTGGTGCTCTGACATCTTTTTCTGGGGATTTAGATGTGGGAACCGCAGAGGCCACAGAGGCCGCAGAGGGAGGAAGAAGAGAGGAAGTTTCTCAGGTTGGAGAAAATAGCGATGCTACATCTATATATATAGGAGAACCTGGTGCTCTGACATCTTTTTCTGGGGATTTAGATGTGGGAACCGCAGAGGCCACAGAGGCCGCAGAGGGAGGAAGAAGAGAGGAAGTTTCTCAGGTTGGAGAAAATAGCGATGCTACATCTATATATATAGGAGAACCTGGTGCTCTGACATCTATATATACAGGTAAAATCTATTTGGTGGGTCACGCTCATTTAGACTTAGCTTGGCTGTGGCCTGTCCCGGAAACTTGGCAAGCGGCACAGCGAACTTTTGAGTCGGTATTGAAATTGCAATCGGAGTTTCCCGATTTGATTTTCTGTCATTCAACTCCGGCGCTTTTTGCTTGGATGGAAGAACATCGGCCGGACTTATTTGCTGCGATTAAAAAACAGGTGGCTGTCGGACGCTGGGAAGTTGTCGGCGGGATGTGGGTAGAACCGGATTTAAACTTGATTTCTGCTGAATCAATGGTGCGGCAAGTTTTTTATGGACAGCGTTACGCAAAAGAAAAATTTGGGGAATTGATGCGGGTGGCTTGGCTACCGGATACTTTCGGTTTTGGGTGGCAATTACCTCAGATTTTGCGGCAAGGCGGAGTTGACTATTTTGTGACGCAAAAGTTGCGTTGGAATGATACAACGGAATTTCCCTACGGTGCGTTTTGGTGGGAAGGGTTGGACGGTACTAAAATATTTAGTATGATGTCTTCTCCAATTGGTGAAAGCGTAGAATCTGTGAAAATGGCAAGTTATGCTTTTGACTGGCAAGTTAAGACTAGCTTGCAAGATGCTCTTTGGTTGCCTGGGGTTGGCGACCACGGCGGTGGCCCGACTCGTGATATGTTGGAGGTGGCGAAACGCTGGAAAATGTCGCCTTTTTTCCCAAGGTTGGAGTTTGCGAAAGCGGTTGATTATTTGTCTTTGATTGAGAGTCAGTTTTTACCGGCAGTTGCGGAAAGTTCGCAGGAAAGCGATGTGGCAAAATCGGACAATCAGGAGATTTTGCGGGCGCGAGAATTGTCAAACTTGTCGGCAATTTCGGATGCAAATCGTCCCATCTCACAACTCAAAGCTATTCCCCGCACTCTCCCTGTTTGGAAAGACGAACTTTATTTAGAATTCCACCGGGGTTGCTACACGACTCGCGCCGACCAAAAACGCCAAAACCGCCGCTGCGAAGAATTGCTCTACCAAGCGGAGTTGCTGTCTTCGCTGGCAACGATTTGTACTGGTGCGGTTTATCCGAAATCTGAGTTAGAATCAGCTTGGAAACAAATTTTGTTTAACCAGTTTCACGATATTTTGCCCGGTTCTGCGATCGCCCAAGTTTATGCGGATGCTAATCTAGCCTTTGCCGAGGTCGATCGCACTTGTCGCGAAATCCTGCTAAAATCTTTGGATGCCATCTCGGCTCAAATTTCTCTCTCTTCCCCTCCTAGGCCCGACGCTCAACCGATTTTGATTTTCAATACTCTCAATTGGTCGCGCTCTGAGGTTGTCGCTGTACCGCTTCCCGATGCCGCTGGTTCAGCTTGGCAAATTTACGACTTGTCCCGACGGCGACTGGCTTCGCAGATTGTCAGGGGCGATCGACCGCAATCGCACTCTACACTGTTATTTTGGGCAAATAATATCCCCGCCGTTGGCTACCAGGTGTTTTGGCTCTGTCACGAAGACGCTCAAACTGTGGATAATGCGTGCGCGAGTCCAGAAACCGAAAAAAAGACAGATTTATCAAAACTTACATACGGTATAGCACAAAAAAACACACCTTGTCAAGAAACGCATTTTGCAGCCGCAGAAATGGTTTTAGAAAATGAATTTATTCGGGCAACAGTAGACGGAAAAACCGGGGATTTATCCAGCATTTGGGATAAAGTAAATAACAGAGAAGTCCTGAATGCAGCAGGCGGCAATCAACTGCAAGCATTTCAAGACAGTGGTCAATATTGGGATGCTTGGAACATCGATCCAAATTATGAAAAACATCAATTACCCGCGCCGACACTCAAAGATATTTCTTGGGTAGAGGAGGGGGAATTGCGGCAGAGTTTGCGCGTAGTTAGACAAATTGGAAAATCGGACTTTTGCCAAGATTATATAGTAGAAATAGGTTCGCCACTGCTGAAAATCAAGACAGTTGCAGATTGGCAAGAACGTCACATTTTAGTAAAAGCAGCCTTTGGGTTAAATGTAGAAGCAGATTTTGCAACTTGCGAAATTCCCGGCGGTGCGATCGATCGCACAACCAAGCCGCAAACACCCGCCGAAAAAGCAAAATGGGAAGTGCCCATTTTGCGCTGGACTGATATCAGCAATGACGGTTTTGGAGTGAGTTTGCTCAACGATTGCAAATACGGTTGCGACCTTCAACCAAATCAAATTCGGCTGACATTGCTTCGGGGTTCAACTTGGCCGGATGAACAAGCAGATGTAGGAGTTTCCGAATTTACTTGTGCAGTCTATCCCCATGCTGGAAATTGGCAAGAAGCCGACACAGTTCGACAGGGGTACGAGTTGAATTTACCGCTGCTAGTAAAGGTGTTACCCAAGTTAGAGGAAAATGGCAACAAGACTCTGCCGACAGTTGGCAAGTTTTTGGATTTGTCCGCCGAAAATTTAGTGCTGATGGCTTTCAAACAATCGGAAGACGATTCTAATGTGTGGATTTTGCGGTGTTACGAGTGTCACGGTGAAGAGGCGAATTTGGAATTAAAGAGCGATTTGAATTTGGTGATTAGTCAGCCTGTCGATTTATTAGAACAACCCATAAATTTGCCCCAGAAGTCAGACGATGGGACAAGTTTCACAATATCACCG
Source organism: Microcoleus sp. BR0-C5 (assembly GCF_036705045.1). NCBI lineage: Bacteria > Bacillati > Cyanobacteriota > Cyanophyceae > Oscillatoriales > Microcoleaceae > Microcoleus > Microcoleus sp. BR0-C5. The sequence goes on along the minus strand of NZ_JAUBTR010000011.1, from coordinate 1,056 downwards.
TGGAAAATAGCCAGTTTTGCAGTAAATTTATCATTACCAATTGAGATATAGTACCCCATCGCAAGTTTATCCAACCTTTTGAGACTTTGGAAACTTAGTGCTAACAAAATTTGTCAACCTGCGCCAATTAGCTCTCACAACTTTCTTCTGATCTAAAATATGCAAAATCGCGAAGGCTAAAAATGTGTACGCCAGCCAAAAATGCAAACTCCTTCCCACCTCAACCATTGCGGAATTCTGCGGAAACATATCCGGCAAAACAATTCCGAAAAATTTCACATTGTTACTTTTGTAAGAGTTAGAAAGTAAGAAACCCGCAACCGGAACTAGCCACATAAAAACGTACAAAGTTGCGTGCAGAGCAAAATTTTTGTACCATTCCTTCGTAAACTTGGGTAGGCGTTTCGTATATTTTTTCCACCATACGCGGAGCAGAGTTAAAATCCGCCAAGTCAGCAAAGCCATGGTCAGCACCCCTACGGATTTGTGAAAATCGAAAAGGGGGCCTCGAATAAACAATTCTCCCGGCAATCGAGCCAGAGACGTACCGCTAATAAACAGCACTAAATAGCAAGCTGACATCACCCAGTGTAAAGACATCAGTTGTTTGAACGCAGAATTAAGTCTGGGTTTCGCAGCGGGTTTTAGGGTACTCACTCTTTATTACCTCCTTAGCATTTGCTGCACAAGATTAAGTATAAACTATAGGACTAAAGCTCGTGGCCGATTGTGCATTATAAGATTTACTTAACTTAAGTATTATAAATATTTATTAAACAGTCAAATTAAATATATTCACGATCGTCATTCCGAGAAAAAAAAACGATCGTATTGGGGTCGATCGCCTCCCAAGCAGTTTTCAGGTCGAGTATCCCCAAAGTCACCACAAAAGCTGACCCGATAATTGCAACCGCCGCCCGGTTCACCCGCAGCCCCGGCCAATATCCCAAACCGAATCGGAAGTAGGTCAGTCCCAATACTAGAGAGGCAGTCCAGTAGAAGCAGTTGACAAACCAATATAATTATGCAGTTGCCTTTGTTTCGTTGATAAGTAGC
>NZ_JAUBTR010000192.1:0-1637 GCF_036705045.1 Microcoleus sp. BR0-C5 | reverse complement strand
TTAACTGAGAGGGGCGGGGAATAATATCCCCCCTCGACTCACCCCAAGGGCGTAGGGCTAAAAAGAGACAGGAAAGCTAGCGGTGGCTACATAACACTTCAATTTAAGTTAGGCGTCAAGCGAGTCAATAAAGCCTGTGGGTGTTACCTGACAATGCAAGGGATTACTGATGCTTTGAGGAGGGCTCACCTAGTCGCTAGCGCTTTAGAATCACTAAAAACCGAGTCTCAGTTCTTGGCTTGGTATGATGATGTGATTCTAGAAAAGAACGTCATCAAAAATGATTTGATGACGTTCGGTGAGGCGATAGCAAGAGTAGAAAAAGAATATTGGGATGGACACACAAAGCGTCGTCAACCTCGCGACAAAAACAATCCTAGCCATCAATATAGTTGGCGATGTGTTTACGGACACTATTTCAAGCTATTGCCACAAAACACAGTCCTGAACCTGGCAGACATTCTACTGGTAGTTCACAGCAAGCAAGTAGGAACTAAATGTTTCAAAAACTGCTTGTGCGCTATGCGTAAGCTTGCTGAGACTGTTGGTAACACTGACTTGCTTATTCGGCTTAAAGAAATTAACGGCACGCAGACACTGTTCAGAGAAGACCTTCAGTCTATATCAGTGGATGATTTTTTTAAATTTCACGAAGAAGTTTTAACTATCTCCGATGATAAGCGATACAACTTAGAATCACGCAAACGATGGCTGTGGGTATTCTCAATGCAGGTGGTGTATGGTTTTCGGGTACATGAAGTGTTCGCGATACAGAACGTCAACGAACCGTTTAAAACAAAAGATGGCATTACTATTCCGGCACTGAGTGAACCAAGTAACACGAAAATGATTGCCGTAGTAGGGGAAAAAACCAAGTTGGAAACTACGACTAAGACAGGCTACCGATTGTGTGTACCAATGCTTCCTCCTACTCATTCGGATTTAATCGAACGCTTGGGAATCAAATTAGGGCAATTGCCTGAAATTAGGTTGACCTCGAACAATGCAAAGACAATTTCTGGTGCATATAATGACCGTGCGTGGGCTACTTTAAAAAGATGGAATAAGGGCTTTACTCAGTCTCACGCTTTACGTCACCTAGCTAATCTCAACGGTCAAATGGCAGGGATGTCCCAGGAAACAAGAGCTAAAAGCTTAGGACATTCAACACAGATGAATGAAGGTACTTATAAAAAACGAGCCAATACTAAGACGACAATTGACTTGCTAACTCATTCAACAAAAGAAGCTATTCCTCTTGGTAGCGCGATCGGGGTGCTTAAGCAATTGGGAAGTGACGAGAAAAGTATCAAGTTGCTAGCTGCTATTTATGGCATTATGCCCGACGAAGTGATGGAGTTGCTTGCCGAATAATTTGAAACAAAACTTTACACTCCCTATGTTGACAAGGAAGTGTAAGTCTGCAATCGTGAGTAACTAAGGAAGATTGATGCGCGGTTGACGAGCACTTGCAATGCTAGCCAAACCACGACTTCCCCAACCGTTAATAAGGAACGCTTGGAGCTTAATAATTATGGCACTTTCAGCCGATTGTCCCTGCGGACGATCGCAACTCTTAATGATTGAGTTGGCGGGGTTTTGTCATGACTAAACCCATAGTCAGCTACCGTCGCATT
>NZ_JAUBTR010000118.1:0-12621 GCF_036705045.1 Microcoleus sp. BR0-C5 | reverse complement strand
ATCAATGGCTAAGTTTTAGTCTGAGATTGACAAATAGCGCTCCTAGAAATAGGGGCGCTTTTTGTTTGGGGAAAATCCTGTGTTTGTATTAGTTCGCGGACCCACGGGTGGTAAGAAACCGGGTTTTTTACGACAATCCTTCGTTGTAGTCCACAGATTAGCTAAAAAACCCGGTTTCTTTGGCAGAAATGGGTAAGTCCTGATTTGCTAACAATAAGACTCCGCAGTTGAAACCGATTCTATACAAACTTTCATCCCAGCGAGCGAGGGGCTAAAAAATAGAATATTACAACCGGATTTAGTATGACAACAGACTCCACTTTTTTGAAGTCGTATATTATGGAAGAGTGATTGTGAAAGGTAAGTGAGATGGTTGTCGCAATTTCTCAAGCAGGATTGGGTACAGGTGCAGCCTTTGTGTCAAATGTGACATGGGAGACTCTGGAAAAGTTGGATGCAGATTTGGCCCAAACTGGGGCGCGTTTAACTTATTTGGATGGGTGTTTAGAAATTATGGCTCCTTTATCTGAGGATCATGAAGAACCTAAAAAAACTTTAGGTCAGCTTTTAGAGATTTATATGCGGATGAAAGACATTCGTTTTTATGCGCGTGGTAGTACAACCATCGGGATGAAGGAATTGGGTGCACGGAAAGAACCAGATGAGTCTTATTGTTTGGGTACGCGCAAGTCAGTTCCAGATTTGGCGATAGAGGTGACAGTGACGAGTGGTGGAATTGATACGCTGGAAATCTATCGCCGGGTAGGTGTGCAGGAGGTTTGGTTTTGGGAGGATGGTGTAATTTCGGTTTATTGCTTGCGTCCAACGGGATATGAGTTGGTGAGTAAGAGCGAACTTTGGGCGGATTTGGATTTGCGATCGATCGAGTTTTATTCGCGGATGGCCGATCAATATGATGCGCTGAATGCTTTTATGCGATCGTTGTAGTTGAGAAGCGCGATTTAAAAAATCATGCTTTGCCCTTACATTTTGCCCTTGCTGCTTGAAGTTTTTTCCATCCAGCTTCGGTTCCTGGTTTCAGTAGTTTTGCGGCAATTTGGGCAAAAAGTAGTCACGTAGTTCACGTCAACTCACCGTGACTCCAACATTTCCTCAACTGTCAAGCCAATATCAATTGCAATCCGCTGAAGCAATCTCGGTGATATATCACGCCCTTTATGAAAAGGAACAGTAGTGCCTCGCCCATCTTCGTGACGGAACTGCTTATGTGAGCCTTTTTGACGCACCTCTACAAAGTCAAGGTTCTCTAGTATGCGGACTATTTCCTGTGGTTTCAGAACAGGGATATTGCTCATGTTTATCGGATCACAATCTGTTGTGTACCTATAAATTCTGTCTGAATGACGAGAGTATCATCTTCTAGGAGCATCTCAATTACCTCACGCAGATTCTCGTGTAACTCATCCAAGGTTTCTCCCTGGGAATGCGCCCCAGGAAATCCAGGAATATAACCAACGTAAAGCTTGGTATCAGAATCTTTTTCGATGATAGCGGTAAATGTCTTCATAAGATTCGCTTTCTATCTGTTAAATGTAAGAAATGTAATCTCTCATAAATTATATAATATTTCACCTGCACTCAATGTATGCTTTGAATACGGGATTGAGGAAAAAGAGCGATCGCCCTCCTACTGGTACTTTTTCCACTAAGCCGCGTCGGGCTAAAGATTGTAGGGCTTGCCACAATTGCGATTGGGATAATTCGGAATCGGCAGGTGGTTGGGAAATATCTACTGCTTCATCTTGACTTGCTAACCAGTGGCTCACCTTTTTTTCGGATTTAGATAAATGCTCTAATTGAGATTCTAAAATAGGTTCTATGTCCCCTAAGTAGATATCATTGGTATCAGCTAAGAACCTGGAAACGCTACCGTCAAATAATTCTACAATTGTTGAAGCTATGATATTTAACCAGGAAGGATGACTTTGATAAAGAGCGATTAAATCTGACCATTTTTCTTCATCGGTTAATCCTTTTTCTCTGAGAATTTCTACGGCTTGTTCTCCTAATCCTTTGAGGTGTAATGTACGTGCGGGTCGGTTTAGTGCTTCTAAAGCAATCATTTCTCTGGGTTTTTCCCAACTGAGAAGGATTAAACAACTTTGGTGAGATGATGTGGCAATTTGTTTAAAAAATTTGCCATAATCTTCATAGCCTGCTAAATATTGACTGGCTAATTCACCTGGTTTAAAGATGTTCTGTACGTCATCAAGGATGACTAAACAGCGAGAGGCGCGAAAATAATCGATGACTGTGGGTAATGGGGTTGGTTGCGATCGCCCAAAAAATTGCTTGAGTTCGGTTTGGAGGGTTGAAAGTGCGGGAGTGTTGGTGAGGCTTAACCAAATAATATAATCAAATTCGGTTTGAATTTGTTCGATGAGTTTGAGGGCGATCGCACTTTTGCCAATTCCACTTAAGCCGTAGACGGTAATTAAGCGGGTGTGGGCTTGTAAAATCCATTGTTTGAGGGTGGAGAGTTGTGAGGTGCGATCGTAGTAGTAAGGGAGTTCGGGTGCGTCTGTTAAATCGATTATGGGCGATCGCTCTTTATTTTGGGGAGATTCAGGGGGTGAGGGCGATCGCTGTTTAGCCTCTTCTGCATCTTGCCGTTTTTCTCCACAGATATGGATATTAGTTCTATTAATTTTACTATTAACAATCTGTGAAGAGTTACCAAAATTGTAAATACTAGATACTGCTTTGCTTTCTAAAATAGAGCGAACATTAGATTGTTTAATATCTTCTCCCAATATGTGAGAAAGCATCTTCCATAATTTTCTAGAAACTTGTTTAATATGATCTTCACTACGATTGCACTTTTTAGCTATTTTATGATATTTCTCCCCCTCCCAAACTTCTTTTAATATAGAGCTTTGTAATGAATCAATATGTTTTCCACTCTTCACAAATACTTGCTCGTCAGTCCATTGTAAAACCTCTTGGATGTCCATACCTAAAAGGGGGTTTAGTTTTAACTATCACACTATATCACACTTTATAACACCTGGAAAACTAAATAACACTTTTTTTTTAAAAAACTTGTTTAAAAAAGGTAATTGTACACTAAATAACACTTTTATGAATAGCCAAAAATACATTTTCATATTAAATTAGAATCAGGAGAGAGATAAGGAATATAGTAAAAGTTTATAAGTTATCAAATGCTCTGGAGGAAATATGCCACGCTTTAACTGGTTTGCCAAAGACGCCTCTCAAGGAGATCAGAAACTCACTTCTGGGGATGTGCAGCGGATCGTTGGCGAATTTAATAAATGTTTGCCACGCATTCTGGGGACACCTGAAGTTTTAGAGGAGATAACCTTTGAGGAAGCTATAAGTTATTTCCAGAGCGATCGCCCAGCAACTCCTAATTTAAAAAACGGAGCAATTATTTGCCAAAAGCATCCCGAAGGGCAAATTTTAGGACAGGTGTTTTTAGACGAAAAGAATAACCTGGTTTGTCATTCAAATGGAATACCTTATGGTCGTCAGTTGATTGCCAAAAAGGTAGACCAAAAATTAACTGATGTCTTGGGCGATCAAGAATTAGTTGCCATTGAGTTGAAGGCTAAAGAATCTGCTGAATCTCAGCTTACTGAAGAACCTACTCAAAAATCGCGGATTGTAAAAGTTTCTAAGATAGTTAGTATCATTATTTGGTCGATTATAATTCTAATTATATTCATCCCGTTACTGGGACGATTAGTTATGAGTCAGGCTCTAGCAGCAGAATTAACCTCTCCTCCCTCCCTAGAAGTTACTCAATCTCTAGTGGTTTTTGGTGGAAGAGAAGAAGCTTTCAAAAAAGCTGTGAACAGTGCCCATCAAAGTGCTAAACAATATGCTAACAATGAATTGAATCGGTGGGAGGCTGATTTAATAAATCGAATTGATACGGATTTTTTAAATTGGTATTTTAATTATTTTAATCAGAAACAGCAAGAATTTGGTGTTCTTTTTCAATATATAGGCGAGAATGTTATGAATGGGTTTAATCCGACTATAGTCAATGAAAAGATTGCCAAAAGCATAAATGACAATATTCAAAGAGAATTTTCTAGGAGAGTATTGCAAGCAAATTCAGCAGAGATGAAATTTCATACAATAGTAATTGATACAGCTAATTTTTATATTGAACAATTATCTAAGGATTTTGATGATGTACCAAAAATGTATACAATTCCCCACTCCGACTGGGCTAAATATTTAGAAGGTATAAATTTTAGGCTACAAAATGAACGAGGAGATGAAGTATCTTTAGTAAGATTTGTAGGTGCTGCTGGAACTGCTAAAATTACGGCTACAATTGCTGCTAAAGCAGGTAGTAAAGCTGTAGCTGCTCTTTCTGCTAAACTAGGAAGTATGATTGAGCCTACCCTTGCCATAGGTTTAATCGCTTGGGATTATTGGGATTATACTCAAGGAGTTAAAGAAGACAAGCCCCGTTTGCGTGAAGATTTAGTCAACTCTTTACATGACATTAAAAAATCTATTTTGAGCGAGCCAGAACATAGTGTAATGTGGGTTGTAACTGAATTAGAGGAACAAATTAAAAACAATGTTTTGCAGGCGAAATTTCCGGCTTAAAAGTTTAGAAGTGATATGCTTTCTATCTAGATAGCAGTTTTACGCTGCGTCAGCCAAAATAAATCTCCAATTGGAGAAGAGGACTTGCCATGACGCACTGTTATCTCCACATTTAACTAGCGAGGCCCAGCTTCTATAGCAGAATTAGCTATTTGAACAAGCGTTTCCTCACGCCCATTCTTCATCGTTACTCGATACAAAACGCCTTTATACTGCCATTCAACTAAGGCCGTGCAGTAAGCACCGCAGCCATTAGAAAAAACTCCTTGTGTTCTGCCGGCTAATGGAATGGTTTTGAATTCACTCCTGAATCCTCTAGGGGGTGCTTGGGCTGGTTCTCCACCTCTTTCTGCTGAGATACTCCCGATATAGCAAGGCGTACTGCTGCAATTAGGTATGTGGCCCATTTCAACACTATAGCCATTTGTTTCTACTCGGTTTTTTAAGTAAATTTTTTCTGAGAATGGAAGCTGACTGGGGAGAAAAATTGGTACTCTCGTCTTACCTTCAATCTGCGATAGAATTTCACGAACTGGAAAAGAAATACTCGATCGCGAATTACCACTTTCAGAATTAGCAGACTGAGGGCGAAACCCTTGCACAAAATTCGTCCACCGCTGAATTTTATTACCAGTAATATCTAAAATTGGAATAGAACGAGTCCTCGATATGGGCCGCCCCGCCTCCCCCTGAGAATATTCGATCGCAGTACGCTCTGGTTTCCCTAAACCATAAGTATTAGCAATATCGCTAGCCAACTGACAGTTTATTCTGAATTGCCCCATATCAATTTTACCATTTCCGGCGCGGTAGTACCAAGTTCTACCGCCAGCGTTGGGTATCTCCTGACAGTCCGAATATGTCACCTCAAACATCTTGGCAATATGCACGTCATAGAAGCGCAATTGACCCCCATAAGCAGATTTTGTGGTATTGGTTTCTGACACCGTAAGGGTATAAGTTCCTTCCGCGTGTTGCAATCTCATGGGAATTTGTGTTTGAGCGATCGCCCTCGGCATCCCCTGAATTTGGGTTACTGCTCCCCAACTCAAAGTAACAAACCCCAAACTTGTTAGTAATAATTGTTTTGTAACTTTCATTTGTCCCTTAAAAGCTAGAGGATATTTACAGCCTATCTTCAATATAAGTTAAAGCCACGTTAATTTGTTCCTCTGTAAGGTCAAACAATCCCCTGATAAACTTAGGTGGATATTGAGCCGTCACATAGTCCATGATGTCGTAGATAGTGATGCGCGTACCTGCGATCGCTAGTCCTCTTTCTGTACGGATGATAGATGTTTGTTCGTTAGGTATGCTTGTCATCTTTATAGCCTCCTAGAAGTTATCTCTATATTACTAGCTGATTAATTGCCAGCCCTAGATGTGCTATCGCTAGAGTTGTATTCCCCAATAGCCGATTAATATGATGCGGTGAATGCTTTTATGCAATTGATGTAGAAATTGAGAAGAGTGCAGCACAAGCATTGTTAACTTTCATTAGAAGTGTCACGGATCGCCCTTAAAAACTAATGCGACGATAGACTTCAGACATCGGAAGTTCTATATTTAAACTGTGCAGGACGATCGCCCGATCGAGCCGATCGCACACTTGCCATTGCCAGCGCTCGCTACTTGGGCGATCGCCATTATAATATTGCTCAATATAGGGTTCAGCTTGACTAACCAGCAAATATTCACAAAAACTAGCAAGAGAGCGATATTTTCTGAACTTTTCACCTCGATCGTAGCCTTCAGTAGAGGGGGAAAGAACCTCAACAATCAGTAAAGGATTGAGAATTTCATCCGTGCGATCGCCATTGAATTCCGGTTCGCCATTGATGACCATCAAATCAGCATAGCTTCCGCACCGATGTTCGGGAATCCAAACCCGCAAATCGCTGTTATACAAGCGAAAATCGGTGTCTCTCAACAAAAAACCCAAGTAAATTAACAAGTTACAGGCGATCGCGCTGTGGACTTCTGAACCTCCTGGCATAGCGATAATCTCTCCGTTACAATATTCGTGACGTTCTTCAGCAGTTTCCTCGATCGCCCGGTATTCATCTGGAGTAAAGCGAGTCTTTGTCGCATCTGGAAGATTTGGCGGGTTGGTTTGAGTGATAACCACGATCGCACCTCCTAAATAATTAGACTTTAAATAATTATGGCTGACAGCTAGATAATTGTCTCAACCCAGAGGCGTTTTCTGGATTCCATTCAAATTCCATAAATAACTCTCCATGCCTTTTTCCGCTTGTGCTTCACAACCGCTAAATTCTCGCTTTTCTTTTATTTTTAACACTCAATTGCTTAGTAAGCGATGTATAATAATGCAAAGCAAAAAGCAGATTAATTCCAAAAAACACCAAAGTTAAAACAAATGTAAAAAAAGACGTAAACGACAACCGGGAAGTCATCGTAAACATCGCCAAAATGATTGAGCAAAGCCCAAAACCGGAAGCAAAAGAACTTAAAAGCAGCAACCGCACCTTAGACATAGTTTAATTTAAAGATTATCAGTAAAATACACTCTTGGCATCTACAGAGGAGTGCCAAATGATACTTATTACTATATAGCGGAATTGCTCAGTTCCGCCAAGGGCAAAACGACTGCTTTCCTAAAAAGGTTTGAATTATACAGAAAAATACAGCCCGCGCTCTTGTAAACTCCTGTTGCTCGACTTAATATCAATCAAAGGAATTCCCCCGCCTCCGCGAGCATTCCACCTTTAGCCGTACAGTCACCGCAGCCGCAATCCCCCTGACAGCAATGTATTCGCTTCCAAAACCGCGCTTTCCCTCGGATTCCAAACATTGCCAAAATCCACAAACGGCGTCACCTGCAAAACTCCTTGTTTGTCGCGGGTGCGCTTGCATCGGATACCGCAACTCGACTGAATCAAAAATCCTGCTATCGGCCAAAAGCATCCTGACGGTAGCCCCGCCATGTGTCTGAGCCCCCTATACCGAATGGTTCGATCGACAAAAGCTCTGCCCCAGCCAATTTCCTATCCGATCGCACCACCAGCAGCCTCTCAGGAACCCACAACCGCAGGTACTCCAATTGACCCCGCCAAATCAAAAATCGACTGTCAGGGCTGCTGCTGCTCACTGTAGCGCCAAATGCTGCCACTCCCTGACAAAACTGCGATCGCGCCGCCCAGACATCTCTCTCCCCTCTGAGTAAAATCCTGAAACAGCCTCAGCACCGCAACCGGATTTCTACCCCGATCATCTGCTTCCGGCGACAGCGGAAAATCCTTTCCCAGCAAAGATGTATCGCTTTCTCGACTGCGAGTACCAATACCGATCGCAATTTCTCTTCTCGGATTTTGCACGATCGGCTCGCGGTAAATCAACTGCCAACTACTTCAAATCGATCGACTTCGATCGTACCCGCAATCTTAGCAATTCTGCAGGCTGTGCCGGTGCGGGAACAGCAGGTGGCAAAAGCTGTTCGCCTGAAAGCAAGGGCGCTGGCGGCGCGGGTTACGGGAGACGAGGCGGATTTGGCAGCCGCCGGTTGGGAATCGGAAATTCGTGTCTGTTTTCTCCTCGGTTCGGCAATGGAGGGAGAGTTTCTGGGGCCTCACTTTGGGTCAATTGATCGAACTCCGGGATGCTATTTTCTTGCTCTGTAGTGTCTCTATCTAATTCTGAACCCGAGTATAAATCACGAAGCCGATCGCGATCGTCTGCTGTTTCTTGATCTAGTTTGAATTGAGACGGTAAATGATCATGCAAAATTGGCGCTTGCACCCCTGAGTCGGTAGCAACCATCGACTCGCCAATACTTAGAGCTGATAGCAGTGCGGGGCAAATAGCGGCCATTGAAAAACCAAGCGCTAATGCCTTGAAAAACTTGATTTTACAAAAGCCTCTAGAAGATTGCACGGGCATGACAGATTAGCCATATTTGATAGTTATTTACACTTACGATCGGGCGAGACCGACGCAATTGCAAGGAATAAAACCACTCTATCACTTTTTAAACAATTAATTCCTTAACTCCATATAAAGATAGTTGACAGCAAGTCTAGTTTGTGTATTTAACAATTACTAAAAACACTCCGACCGAAAGCATCCAGGATACCCGCCACGTGATTCATTCCGAAAGCCGACTCAGGACCCAGAAATAAAAAACCTGTATCCGATGAAACTTGCCCCCGGAATTTATCCGTGGGGCCAATGCTTCAATTCTTTAATCTCAAATCTCAAATCTAAAATCTAAAATCGATTGACCTCCCAAGCTAGCCCTCTTGCAAGGAATAAAATTACTCTATCACTTTTTAAACACTTAATTCCTTAAATCAATATAAATATAGTTGACATAATTCCTAGTTCGTGCATAGGGAAATTAGTCAAAAAAACTCCGACCTCCCAAGCTAGTCCTGTAGGTCGGCGGAGCATTCTATCAAACCTGCGATCTGACAAATAGGTAAATTTTGATACAGATTACTACATTTTATTGAGCTGCGATCGCAATTCTTCCAACTCAGCGTCAATCACCGGGCTCGACTCCGAGCTACTAGCTGCTGCCGTTTTACCCGCTGCTGGCAATTGACCTTGAGACACAGAACCCCCGGTCAGTTGAGCTTTCATCTGAGCCAACTCGTCGTCAACATCACCGCCGCTTTCGAGCAAGCGGAACTGTTCCTCTAAATTGCTGCCGCCGGCCGCCAATTCTGCCGAAGCCCCCGCGCGAGCTTCAATCTGCAAAACTTTTTCTTCCATGCGATCAAAAGCTGCCATTGAACTGCCAGTATTCAAGGTGCCAATGGTATTGTTGAGCTGTTCCTGAGCTTTAGCAGCGGATATCCTCGCTTTGAGCATATCCTTCTTAGTCTTAGCTTCGGAAATTTTGCTCTCCAAACCGATCAAATTGCGCTTGAGACTTTCCACCTGAGTTGATTGCTGTTCCAGACTGGCTTTCAGCGTAGCCGCTGTTTCAGCGTGAGACTTTTTGCGAACCAGCGCTTCCCGGGCCAAAGTCTCGTCTCCTTTTTGCAGGGCTAGCTGAGCGCGCTGCTGCCACTGGTTAGACTGAGATTCAGCTTGATTGTACTGAGTCTGGGTGCGCTTTTGAGTGGCGATCGCGCTGGCAACGGCCTGACGCAACTGCACCAAGTCTTCCTGCATATCCGTAACGGACTGTTCTAAAATCTTTTCCGGGTCTTCAGCTTTGTTGACCAGATCGTTAAGATTGGCTTTGACGACTCGGCTAATGCGGTCAAATAATCCCATAATGCTATTTTTCCTGGGTGAGGTGTACGAAGTAGGCGGAAAGCAGGCTTGATAGCCCTAGCCCGCAGTTGTGAAATTCACTCTTGTCAGATTTTTAGTGCGATTTAGTTTTTGGCAATTTTTGCAGACAGATAAATCCAGTTTAAAGCGATCGAGTAATGTGATGCAGGCAAGCTCATTCATGCACCTATCTATTGAGTTTAACTTCGATCCGGGAATTACCCAACACGTTTCGACCTATCTCTAGCTGCGCTGTTGAGAAGTTTTTGCTCATCCAAACTATTGTTGTGCACAGGGGCGTTCAGGATGCGGGAGGCTCGCCGGATGGCAATTGGGGTGTATTTTTGCCCGGAAGCATTTGTGCTTTCATCGCCTCCAACTCGGCATCGACATCGCCAGCACCTTCGAGAGAGAGAAACTTCTTTTCTAAATCATTAGTTCCGAGTTCTGCGATTGCTTCGGAGCGAGCTTCTAGCTGCATGACTTTCTCTTCCATCCGTTCAAACGCGCTCAAAGCGCTGCCGGTACTGAGATTGCCCATCATTTCTTGCAGCCTTTCCGACGATGCTGCCGATCGAGCTCGGGCAATGTACATATCTTTTTTAGATTTTGCCTCGGAAATTTTACTTTCGAGCGCCCGCATATTTTCTTTAAGTTTAGTCACAACAGCCGATTGCTGATCCAGACTGGCTTTCATCGCCGTTGCCGTTTCTTGATAAGATTTCTTGCGCGTCAGAGCTTCCCGCGCCAAATTTTCCTCGCCTTTTTGCAAAGCTAGCTGCGCCCGCTGATACCATTCTGCGGCTGTAGACTCAGCTTGGGAACACTGGCGTTCGGTGCGTTTTTGAGCTGCAATCGCTCCTGCCACAGCTTGTCTGAGCTGCACTAAATCTTCCTGCATATCCATTACAGCCTGTTCCAGAATTTTTTCTGGGTCTTCTGCTGCCCCGACCAAACTGTTAATATTGGCTCGAATGACTCGCCATAGGCGATCGAATAATCCCATTTTGCCAGTCTCCCAATTTTAAACTTTAGAATTAAGACAGAGAAATCACCATTAAAAATTAAAAATGAATACTCATCAATCGTCTTTTTAATTTTTAATTGTGAAATTTTAATTCCCTCTAAGTTAGGTCGTCATGATTATTTTTAGGATGGGTAGGGCGCGAGCATTACCCATCAAAACTGAGCAAATGTTGGGTGAAGCGAAACCGAGGGTTCGTGCCTCGGCCCAACCTACTCCCCGATCATTAGTTTAATTGTCTTTGCCTAATTTATGGTTGATAGTATTGTGGCTTCACCCCTTTTTCTTGGAGTTCTTTCACCAAACGTTCTGCTGAGGCAGGATCGTTCAAAGCCCCCATCTGAATCTTGACACCCTTTGAGAAGTTCCGCACGTAGGCATCGGGAACTGCGGTTCTGGCTTGCTGCAGCGATTTTTCGTCCGTGTAATCGGTGACAACGTAATAGAAACCGTCGGCGGCCCGTGCAGGTCTTCCCAGCGGGGGTGTGGCGGCTGGGGATGCGGCGGCTGGGGATGCGGCGGCCGGGGATGCGGCGGCTGGGGATGCTGTCGCCGGGGATGTGGCGGCTGGCTGGGCTGGGGAGGGTGTTGGAGGCAGTGTCGGCAGTGTCGGCACAGGCTGGGAGGCGCTGGGGCTGGGAGTGGGAAGCAAAGCCGTACTCAGATTGTTGAGTCCTTGTTCCCTACCTCTGGCGGGGTTGCCGTCTTCTGTAGGAATCGGCACAGCCGCGCCCGGGCCCGGAGGCGCTGGCGGAGTTGGCGGGATTGATGCTTTTGGTGACGGGGAAGGAATCGGGCTGACTGTCGGTTTAACATTGCTGAGAGTGCTCAAATCTAGCTCGACAAATTCCTTGGATACCAGATTTGGAGCTTTCGGCAGTTCCTTGGTGCTGGTATCTGAGATGGCAGTAGAGGCGGGACTGTCGCTGGGAGAGGGTGAGGTGCGATCGAGCAAACGGTTCAGGCCGGCCATCTTAACTAGATTTGACGGGTACATGACTGCGTAGCCCAAAGCTGTGCATGACAGCAAAAACAGCAGCATCGAACTCAGTCCCAAGGGAGTTAACAAACTGGCGGCTAAACTGCGTTCTACCGTAGGCTCAGCTTTTGACTCGTCCAAACTTTCGATCAGTTTTTCGCTTGATTCGAGATACTTGTTGGGTGCCAAGGCACTGCTAGATAATTTTGTACCACCCCTGGTAGTTGCTAGCGGGGCATCGCCCTGAGTGCCGGCAAGGGATAGGGGCAGCGATAGCGGCTGCTGAGTTTCCTCCGCAGTCTCCGGCGCCAAATTTTGGGCTAGCTGTTGCTCGGTTGTGGCTGTTTGCTTGCCAGTACGAACTGAGGGCGACACCCACTGTTCGGCGCGCCGCCTGTGTCTTCTGTATGTTGTCAGTTCTGCTTCTAGGTTTACATCCAGACTCCCCAGGACTGCTTGCAAAGCAGGGTTGATTGGGGTTGAAGAGGATTGATGATTTGGGGATTCAACCGAAGAACGCTTACTCATTAGCAAAACTCCTACCGCCTCTGAATTAATAATGTTTTGATTGTAGAGATAAACAAGAAGCGTAAATTACCCAGCACTGACCTGAGTACAGGTACAGTGTGGGCTTTCAATAGCCCTGAAATTATCTTGCACATTGCAAAACAATCTCGAACCTTCGGGCTTATTTACGAAAGCCCCAATAGCAGCAATATTCTTACTGCCGTTTAAGTCGGCATCACCTTTCCATCCACAATGA